>JBILLY010000195.1:0-7608 GCA_044375835.1 Opitutaceae bacterium | reverse complement strand
TTCCTGGTTTGCGGTCGCCGGTTTTCTCGGCGCCGCCGTTCCCGGATTTGCCCAGACCGCCCCCGCTGCATCCGCCACCGCGGCCGCCGCGCCGGCCGCCGATACCGAGAAACTCGAAGCGTTCACCGTCACCGGCACCAACATCAAGCGCCTCGACCAGGAAAAGGTCCTTCCCGTCACGGTCTTCAACATGGAGCAGATCGAGGCCCGCAACGCCCTCACGCCGGTCGAGATGCTCACCGCCCTGCCGCAGGTGACCAATCTCCCGCTCAACGAATCCCAGAACGGCGGTGCGAACTCCCGCGGCGACAACGCCAACGTCAACCTCCGCGGCATCGGTGCCGGCAATACCCTCGTCCTCCTTAACGGCCGCCGCCTCGCCCCGCACCCCGTCACCTCCAACGACGGCGGCGTCCCCGCGTTCTACACCAACGTCAACCAGCTCCCCACCCAGGGCATCGAGCGCATCGACGTCCTCCGCGACGGCGCTTCCGCCATCTACGGCTCCGATGCCGTCGCCGGCGTGATCAACTACATCTCGCGGCGCGATTTTCGCGGCACCGAGGTGCGCACCCGTTTCGGCGTCCCGGAGCACGGCGAGGGCCGCAATTATCAGGTCACGCTCACCACCGGCCGGGACTTTGCCGGCGGCAAGGGTCGCGTGCTCGCCACCTTCGACCTGCTCGAACGCGGCGAAATCCCCTATCGCAGCCGTTCGTTCTCCGCCAACGGCGACCGCACCGCCCGGGCGCCCGCCGGCTTCAACGCCCTCGGCGGCCAGTTCGACGACCGCTCCGCCGTCAGCATCTATCCCTCGTTCCGCATCGGGTCCGCGGCGGCCACCAACTACTTCCGCCCGGTCAACGGCGCGGTCGCGTTCACCACCGTCAATCCCACCACCAATCGCGCGGCCAATCCCGAGTCCTTCACCAATCTCAACCAATACCAGAACACGGGCCAGAGTAAGTCGGACCGGAAGAACTTCTTCACCCACGTCGAATACGACCTCTCCAACGGCATCACCGCGTTCGGCGACTTCTCGCTCTATCACTCGAAGTCCCTGCTGCTGCGCCAGCCCGTGCAGATCAACGGCCCCAGCGCCGACCAAGTCGCGCCCGTCAGCGTCGACAATCCCTTCAACCCCTACGGCTCCCGTTTCTACCACCCGACCGGCGCACCCAATGCCGACGGCACCGCGCGCCTCACCGGCAACCCGCAGGGCCTCGTCCTCCTTTCCCTCCTGCTCGCCGAAGTCGGCGCCGAATCCGTCGAGGTCAACTCCGGTGTCTACCGCGGCGTCGCCGGCCTGCGCGGCAAGATGTTCGGCGATTGGACCTGGGAGACCGCCGCCCTCTATACGCGCGCCTACACCGCCGACGTCTCCAACAACGCCGCCCGCGAATCCCTCTTCCAGCGCGCCGTCATGCGCACCGACGCCACCGCCTTCAACCCCTTCGGCTACACCTTCCGCGTCGCGGGCGGCGCCGTCGTGCCCGACCGCCCCTACACCAATCCGAAATCCGTCCTCGATACGTTCTCGCAGAAATGGCGCCACGACGGCTTCAGCGCCATCACGAGCGCCGACGCCCGCTTCGCCGGCCCGCTCTTCCGTTACTGGGACAACACCGTCTCCCTCGCCGGCGGCGTCGAGTATCGCCGCGAGCAATACCTCGATACCCGTCCGGCCTACGTCGGCAGCAATCCCCCCGGCGTCGGCCTCAATGTCGACGACAACGACTACCTCGTCGCTTCCTACGCGCCCGACTCCACCGGCAACCGCGTTGTTTACAGCGGCTACGTCGAGACGATCGTTCCCGTCGTCGCACCCCGGCGGAAGCTCCCGCTCGTCCACTCCCTCGAACTCTCCGGCTCCGCCCGCTACGAAAACTACAGCGACTTCGGCACCACCACCCGGCCCAAGGCCGGCGTGAATTGGAAACCCACGGACGGTCTCATGATCCGCGGCTCCTACAACCAGGGCTTCTCCGCGCCCAATTTGCCCACGCTCTACGCCCCGACCCGCTTCATCGTGGACAGCGCCCCCGGCTCCAACGACGCCTACCGCTCCCAGACCGTCGGCAACGGCACCTACGTCATGAAGCGCTACTCCACCGGCAACCTCGCGCTCCAGCCCGTCACCTCCACCGGCAAGAGCGTCGGCCTCGCGCTTGAAGTCCCCAAGATCAAGGGCCTCTCCGTCACCGCCGACTACTGGCAGGTGGACCAGTCCAACGTCATCGGCAGCTACTCGGACGCCCAGCTCGTCAACAGCGACGTCGCCAAACTCAACGCCTACACCCAGTCCCAGCTCGCCGCCGGCCGCACCATCGCGCAAGTCGACCTCGGCGCCGGCACCGCCAACTACAAGGGCGATCCGGGCATCAAGCGTCTGGCTCCGACGGCCGCGGAGATCGCCGAATTCGCCGCCTACAACGCCACCCGTCCCGCCGCCCAGCAAGCCGCCCCCGTGGGCCGCATCGATTCGCGCAACATCCAGTTCCAGAATCTCGCCAAGGGCTACGCCAGCGGCGTCGACCTCAGCCTCAACTACATCGTCCCCAATCTCCCGATCGGTCGCTTCGTTCTCAACGCCGACTGGTCCTACATGATCCGCACTTACCAGCTCCGCGACGTCCCCGGCGCCGCCCCGGCCTTCATCGAGCGGCTCAATGTGGACGGCACCACGCGCTGGCGCGGCACCACTTCGGTCAGTTGGCGCAAGGGCAATTGGAACGCCAGCGTCGGCGGTTACTACACCGGCAGCTTCGCCGACTCCGCCACGGTCACCGCCGCTACCTATACCGCCCTCGGTGCGCCCGGCTATATCTCCAAGCAATTCGACAGCGGCTCCTACCTTTACCGCTATGTCGTCCGCGACGTCGTCTCCTTCAACGCCTCCGTCGGCTACCGCTTCAAGCAGGAAGCCCCGCGCGTGCTGCGCCACAGCTCGATCCGCCTCGGCGTCATCAACCTCACCGATCGCGAGCCGCCGCACACCTCGGACCAGATCGGCTTCTCCGCCGGCGTCCACGGCAGCCTGTTCCAAGGCCGCGCCTGGACGCTCGAATTCACGAAACAGCTCTGACCGGCACCGCCCCGGCCGCACTGTTTCTTCCCCGCTCCCGCGCCCTTCCCAACTCCCTCGCGACCCATGCACCGCCGCGTTCGCCTCGCCGCCCTCGCCCTCCTCCTCGCCGCGCCGTTTCCGCTCCTTGCGCAGACTACCAAGCCCGAACTGCTCGCCCGGATCGACGCCTCGAAACCGGCTTACGACGAGATCGCCCTCAAGATCTGGGACTACGCCGAAATCGGCTTTCAGGAGGTGAAGAGCTCCGCGTTGTTGCAGGAGCAGCTGAGGAAGGAGGGCTTCGCCGTGCAGGCCGGCGTCGCCGGCATGCCCACGGCGTTCGTCGCCACCTACGGCCAGGGCTCGCCGGTGATCGGCGTCCTGGCGGAGTTCGACGCGCTGCCCGGCGTGTCGCAGGCGGCCGTGCCGGAGAAAAAAGAGCGGCCCGGGTCCACTGCCGGCCACGCGTGCGGTCATCATCTTTTCGGCGCCGGCTCCGTGCAGGCCGCCGTCGAGACGAAGAACTGGATGAAGGCCACCGGCCAGAAGGGCACGCTCCGCGTCTACGGCACCCCGGCCGAAGAGGGCGGCTCCGGCAAGGTCTACATGGTGCGCGCCGGGCTCTTCGACGACGTCGACGTCGCCATGCACTGGCACGCCGGCGATCGCAACGGCATCACGATGACGAGTTCCCTCGCCAACAAATCCGGCAAGTTTCGCTTCCGCGGTGTCTCGTCCCACGCCGCCGGGTCGCCCGAGCGCGGCCGCTCCGCCCTCGATGGCGTCGAGGCGATGAACATGATGGTGAATCTCATGCGCGAGCACGTGCCCGACTCCACGCGCATCCACTATGTGATTACGCGCGGCGGCGAGGCCCCCAACGTCGTGCCCGCCTTCGCCGAGGTCTACTACTACGTCCGCAGCCCCAACCGCGACGTCGTGCGCGAGATCTGGGAGCGCGTGGAAAAGGCCGCCACCGGCGCCGCCCTCGGCACCGGCACCAAGGTCGACTGGGAAGTCACCGGCGGCGTGCATGAACTGTTGCCCAACGAGGCCCTCGGCCGCGCCATGCACGGGAATCTGGCCGCGGTCGGCGGCGTCACCTACACGCCGGAAGAGCGGGCCTTCGCCCTCAAGATCGGCCAGAGCGTTTTCGGCAAAGCGCCCGCGCCCGAAACCGCCGCACTCGTTTCTCCCTTCAATCCGAATCCTCCCCGCGAGGGCGGCGGTTCCACCGATGTCGGCGATGTCAGCTGGACCGTGCCCACCGTCGGCCTCCGCGCCGCCACGTGGGCGCCCGGCACTCCCGCCCACAGCTGGCAGGCCGTCGCCTGCGGCGGCACCTCCCTCGGTCTCAAGGGCATGAATGTCGCCGTGAAGGCCATGGCCGGCACGCTCGTCGATCTCTACACCACCCCGGCGGTCATCGCGGCCGCCAAGGCCGAGTTCACCCAGCGCCGGGGCGGCGATTTCAAATACTCCGCGTTGCTCGGCGACCGTCCGCCGGCGCTCAACTACCGCGACTGAGCGCCGCTCCCGGAACGCATGACTCCCCCGGCCGGCGGGCCGCCTTTTCGCCTCGAACGCCCCGTCGCGCCCGCCGTGCCGGTGCTGTTCGACTCGCCGCACAGCGGCTTGGTCTATCCGCCCGATTTCCGGCCGACCGCCTCCCGGGAGGCGATCCGCACCACGTGGGATGCCTACGTCGACGAACTGTTTTCCGGCGTCACGCTTGCCGGTGCCACGCTGCTCGCCGCGAATTTCCCCCGCGCCTACATCGATGCCAACCGCGCGCCCGACGACATCGATCCGGCGCTCCTCGCGGAGCCGTGGCCGGAGCCGGTGACGCTCAGCGACCACGCCCGCCGCGGCATGGGTCTCATCCGGCGCTTCGCTTTGCCCGGCGTGCCGATGTATGACCGCGCGCTGTCGGTCGGGGACGTGCGGGCGAGAATCGACGCCCACTACCTCCCGTATCGCCGCACGCTCGCCGCCGAACTCGACGCGCTCCATGCGCGCCACGGCGCGGTGCGGCATTTCAACTGCCACTCGATGAAATCGCGCGGCAACGCCATGAACACCGACGCCGGCGCCGCTCGTCCCGACATCGTGCTCGGCGACCGCGACGGCACAGCGGCCCCGGCGGATTTCACCGCGTGGGTGGCCGCGTGGTTCACCGGCGAGGGTTTCGCGGTGGCGATCAACCGGCCCTATCGCGGGGCCGACCTCGTCCGCGCGCACGGCGATCCGGCGCGCGGCCGCTACAGCGTGCAGATCGAACTGAACCGCGCTCTCTACCTCGAGGAAAGCCGCTGCGTGCGGCTGGCGGGCTTCGGCACGCTGCAGGCCACGTTGGCGCGGTTTGCGTCCGCCGTGGCCGTGCGCACGCGCGCGGAACTCGCCGGTCTTTCCCCGCCATGAGCGATCCCGCCGCCCCGTCCGTTTCCGCCGCCGATCGCCGCGAGGCGCTCGTCCGGCGCGTCCTCGACCGCATCGAGCGCATCGGCAACTTGCTGCCGCACCCCGCGACGCTCTTCATTTTGCTCTGCGTCGCGATGGTGGCGGCGTCGTGGATTCTGCATGTCGTCGGCGTGCAGGTCGTGCATCCCGCCACCGGCAAACTCGTCGGCGCGACGAATCTGCTCTCGGCCGACGGCCTGCGGCGCCTCGTGCTCGGGCTGCTGCCGAACTTCGTGAATTTCGCGCCGCTCGGTCCCGTGCTCGTCTGCCTGCTCGGCCTCGCCATCGCCGAGTCGAGCGGCCTGCTCGGCGCCTGCCTGCGGCTCGTCGTGCAGGCGACACCGCGCGCGTTGCTCACGTGGGTGGTCGTCTGGTGCGGCGCGATGTCGCACACGGCGGGCGATATCGGCTACGTGCTGCTGCTGCCGATGAGCATGGCGTTGTTTCTGGCCATCGGCCGGCATCCGCTCGCGGGCCTCGCGGCGGCCTTCTCCGGCGTGTCGGGCGGGTTTGCCGC
Organism: Opitutaceae bacterium; assembly: GCA_044375835.1. Classification (GTDB taxonomy): domain Bacteria; phylum Verrucomicrobiota; class Verrucomicrobiia; order Opitutales; family Opitutaceae; genus ER46. The sequence continues at coordinate 1,564 of JBILLY010000195.1, read as the reverse complement.
AAATCTGCTGATCTCCACCTCGGACGTCGTGCTGGCCGGTTTCACCCAGGAGGCCGCGCGCCTGATCGACAAGGCCTACACGGTGAACGCCATGGCGAACTACTACTTCCTCGGCGCGTCGGTGTTCCTCATCACGGTGCTCGGCGCGCTGGTGACCGAGCGCATCGTCGAGCCGCGGCTCGGGACCTACGACGGGGAGATGAAGCCGGAGCCGCTGCAGCCGCTCGCCCCGGCCGAGCGACGCGGCCTGCGGTGGGCGCTCGCCGTTTTTCTGGGCCTAGCCGCGCTCGTGGGCGCGGGCCTGATGCCCGGCGGCGTGCTGCAGGACGCCGCCAAGCCCGGCTTCATCAATTCCTACGTGATCCGCGGTCTCGTGTTTTTCATTTTCGTTTTCGGGCTCTTCCCCGCGCTCGCCTACGGCCTCGCCGCCGGGACCATCCGCCGCGACACCGACGTCTACAAGGGCATGCAGAAAACGATGGAGCTGGCGGCGCCGTATCTCGTCGTCGTGTTTTTCATCGCGCAGTTCGTGAACCTCTTCGCGTGGTCGAATGTCGGCGTGATCGTGGCCGTGAAGGGCGCCGCGGTGCTGAAATCGCTGCAGCTCGGGCCGGTGCCGCTGATGGTCGGTCTGGTGCTGCTGACGGCGGCGACCGATATTTTCCTCGGCTCGGCGTCCGCGAAATGGGCCATCCTCGCGCCGGTCTTTGTCCCGATGTTCATGCTGCTCGGTTACACGCCCGAGGTCACCCAGGCGGCCTACCGCATCGGCGACAGCGTGATGAACGTCGTCACGCCGCTGGCGTCGAATTTCCCGCTCGTCCTCATGTTTGCCCAGCGCTGTCTGCCGCGCACCGGCATCGGCACGATGGTGGCGCTCATGCTGCCGTATTCGGTCGCGTTTTTCTTCGGCTGGACGCTGTTGCTCCTGCTCTGGATGTGGCTGGGTTGGCCGCTCGGCCCGGGCAGCGTGTTGTTCCTCCGCCCGTAGCCGGCGAAGCGCCGCGCGCGCGCCGCGCGATTGCGGGCAAAAAAGGTGTTTACTTGCGCGCCACGATTTCCCAATACCTCCCGTCCCCCTCGGGCCAGTAGCTCAGTTGATAGAGCGCGTCGTTCGCAACGACGAGGTCGTCGGTTTGATCCCGATCTGGTCCACCACTTTTCAAAGCGCCTGCGGTGCGCGGGGTTGTCGGGGTTCCGTCGGAGCGGCGCCGCTGTTCTTGGCCGCGCGGCGGACGTGACGATTCGGCGCTTGTTTCGACGATCGGGCAACGATGAGTGCCGTTCATGAAACACGGCTGGCGCATTGGCCCCCCATTTGCTAGCGGTGGGGGCGTCTATGGGGTTAGCTAACTCCGTCTTCACACACCATGACTGCATCCAAGAAAAACACGTCCAAGTCCGCCAAGTCGCCCGCCCCAGCGACCAAGTCCGCCGTCAAACCCGTCGTCAAAACCGTCGTTCCCAAACCGGCTCCGGCCAAAGTTCCGGTCGCCGCCAAGAAGGCGCCGGCCAAGAAAACCGTCGCCCCGGCCCCCGCGCCCGCACCCGCGCCTGCGCCGGT
>JBILLY010000149.1:0-8405 GCA_044375835.1 Opitutaceae bacterium | reverse complement strand
GCCGGTGAAGGTCGCTCCGCCGGCTCCGGCTGCCGCCAAGCCCGCGGCCCCGGCGCCCGCCGCCCCGGCCCCCGCGCCGGTGGTGCGCCCGGTCGCCAGCCAGCCGGTTGCGACCGTGATCCAGGCCCGGATCGACATCGGCTTCGGCAACAGTCTCCACCTCCGCGGTGAAGGCGCCGGACTCAGCTGGGACGAAGGCAAGCGCATGGATTGCGTGGCCGACGATCTTTGGCAGGTTACGCTGCCCGAGTCGGCGCGAAGCATCGTGTTCAAGTTTCTCGTCAACGACCTCACCTGGAGCACCGGCCCGGATTTCACGGTGCCCGGCGGCACCACCGTCACGCTGACGCCCGAATTCTGAGCACCGCACCCGCGTTCGGGCCGCGCGGTCAGCGTGCGCCCGACCCGGGCGGCCGGTCCGGATTCAAGGCCAGGAGGCGTTGCTGCAGTTGCTGCACCGCCGCATCGCGGTCGGCCAAGGCCTCGACCGGCACGATCTCGCAGCGCATGCGCACGCGCGAGAAGGGCTTCGGCACGCGAAACCGGTCCCAGCTGCGCAACTGCCACGCGGATTCGAACTCCGCGCCGACGAGCAGCAGCGGGGCGCGCGTCCGCCGCGCCACGATCACGACGCCCGGCTTCACCTCGTAGCACGGCCCGCGCGGGCCGTCCGGCGTCACGCCGATGTCGTGGCCCGCGCGCAGCGTGTCCACCAGCGCGCTGGCCGCTTCGCGCCCGAGCCGGCTGCTCGAGCCGCGCACCGTGCGCAACCCGGCGAGACTGAAAAACGCCGTCAACCACGCGCCGTCCTGACTGGCGCTCACGAGCGCATACGCGGGGCGCCCGACGCGGAAGCGCCGCACGATCTCGGCCGAGAGAAAGAGTCGGTTGTGCCAAAGCACGATGGCGACCGGGACATCGTTCTTCATGTAGTTGCGTCGGTCCTCGTCGGAGAGGTCGAAGCGCAGGCTCATGCCCCAGGCCCGCAGCAGCAGTCCGAACGGCCAGAGGATCACACGGCGCCAACCGGAGATTTCGTGGACCGCCGCCGCGGGTGCGGCGGGGGCGGGGGAGTGATCGGGCGTCGGATTCAGGCCGCAGCTTCATCGGCGATTCGCCCGTCCGCGCCAAGCGAAACCACGGCCGGCGCGCGCGGCGCGTTGACGCCGCCCGTCCGCGTCGCCACCGATCGGCGATGTCCCGCCCGCTTCCGCCTTGTCCGCACCTGCCCGCCGATCGCCCGGGGCTTGATTGGCGGGCGTTGCACCGGTTTCGCGAAGATGACCGCGGCGAAGCGTTCTATTTCGCGTGTCTGGAATACGGCCAGCACCTCTGGTGCCGCGGGTTCGCCGCCCGTGCGCTCCTGTGCCTGGATCGTGCGCTCGGCGCCGACCTGCGCGGGGACGAAGCGGTGTTGCGGGCGCATCCGCTGCCGTATCGCGCGGTGGCCTGGATGGTCGCGACGGTGCCGGCCGACGTTTTCATCGGCAACCCGCGCGTCCATTTCCAGCATTACGCCGATCGCATGAACGCACCCCGGCGCGAACAGCGCGCGGCGCGCGCCTGGGCGTGTTGGGCGCTCGTGCGGTCCGTGCGCCCGGAGTGGCCCGGCGATCCGAAACACGCCGTGATCGAGCCGACGGAAGCGGCGATCGCGGCGGAATTGGAGCGTCGGGGCCACCCGGAGGAATCGGGACTCTGGCGCGGGGTCCTGCGCGGCGGCCCGGTCGGTGCCGGTCGCTGAGTGTGGCGCGGTGGGCGAGACTCGAACTCGCGACCGTGGGTTTAGAAAACCCATGCTCTATCCAGCTGAGCTACCACCGCGAACGCGCGTGACCACGGATATTTGGCGAGGAAATCACGACAAGGGAAAACCCGCGCTTGACTCACCTCGGTCGAAACCTACGTTCCGCGTCCTTTCCCGATTTCCGGGGTGGTAGCTCAGCTGGTTAGAGCGTCTGCCTGTCACGCAGAAGGTCGCGGGTTCGAGTCCCGTCCATCCCGCCAAATCTCCCGAGTGGAGTGCGTCTTACGCATCCCCGGGGAGTTGGCGACAGTGCCGCGGCGCGTTTTGCTCCCCCATGTTTTTTTGCGGCGCGGCGACAACGGATTCGCCGGCTCGGCAAGCTTTGGGGCGCGCCGGCCAACCGATGCGCAGCAGGTGCCGACGGCTTGGGCTAGAGTGCGCCCACGGCGGCGCTCCCGTGCCGCACGTCAACCAACGCCCTTCGCTCCCATGGCCACTTTCGCCGAACGCCTGCCTGAAAACGCTTCCGGGCCCTTCTACGTCGACGCCACGTGCATCGACTGCGACCAATGCCGCGCCATGGCGCCGGAGTTCTTCGGCCGCGATGACGACTCCGGCCTCTCTTTTGTGCGCCGCCAGCCTGCGACCGCCGAAGAAGTCGCGCGCTTCGAAGAGATTTGCGCCGCCTGCGCGACCGCCTCCATCGGCAACGACGGCAACTGACCCGGCCGCGACCGCGCCGACCCACGCGCACGGAAAAGACGTCATCGCGCAAAATCCGCTTTGAGCTTCGCGGGCCGGCGGCAAAGAACCGGCCATGCGAATCTACTTCATGGGGATCTGCGGCACGGCGATGGGCAACGCCGCGCTCCTCGCCCGCGCCGCCGGCCACGCGGTGCTCGGCGCCGATCTCGGAGTCTATCCGCCCATGAGCACCGTGCTCGCGCAGGCGGGCATCGAACTGCACGAAGGCTACGACCCGGAGCGACTCGCGCGGCTTGCCCCGGACCTCGTTGTGATCGGCAACGCCATGTCGCGCGGCAACCCCGAGGTCGAGTGGCTGCTCGATACGCGTGCGCTGGCCTTCACGTCGCTGCCGGCGCTGCTGCACGACGCCGTGCTGCGCCATCGGCGCAATCTCGTCGTCTGCGGCACGCACGGGAAGACGACCACCACGTCGCTCACGGCGTTCTTGCTGCGCGCGGCGGGCCGCGATCCCGGTTTCCTCATCGGCGGAGTGCCGCAGGATCCGCCGACGGGTTCGCACCTCGGCGCGGCGGCCGATCCGTTCGTGATCGAGGGCGACGAATACGACAGCGCGTTCTTCGACAAGCGGAGCAAGTTCATCCACTACGCGCCGCACATCGCCGTGCTCAACAACCTGGAGTTCGACCACGCCGATATCTTCCGCGACCTGCAGGATGTGCAGCGCACGTTCACGCACCTCGCGCGCATCGTGCCGCGCAACGGCTGGATCGTGCTCAACGGCGACGACGACAACCTGCGCGCCCTCGGCCCGATGGCGTGGACGCGGCTCGTCCGCGTCGGCCTCGGCGAGGGCAACGACGTGCGCATCCGCGATTTTGCGGAGGGCGCGGCGGGGGCGAAATTCCGGCTGGAATGGAGCGGTCGCCCGTGGGGCGAGGTGGCGTGGGCGCTGCCGGGGATCTTCAACGCCCGCAACGCCGCGATGGCCGCCACCGCGGCGGGGCTCGCGCTCGACCCGAGCGATCCGTCGCGCCTCGCGCTCGGCGTGTTGGCGGATTTTCGCGGCGTGAAGCGCCGGCAGGAGATCCTCTGGCGCGATGCGCGCGTGACCGTGATCGAGGACTTCGGCCATCACCCGACGGCGCTGGCGGAGACGCTGCAGTCGTTCCGCGCGCGGTTCGCCGGCGCGATCCTCACGGTGGTCTTCGAGGCGCGCAGCAACACCGCCCGCCAGAAATCGATGCAGGCCGGATTCACGCGCGCGCTCGGGCTCGCGGACGAGGTCTACCTCGGCGTGGTCAGCCGCGCGGACAAGATCCCGGCCGCGGAGCGTTTCGATCCCGAGGCGGTGGCGCAGAATCTGGAGGCGCAGGGCGTCGAGGCGCATTTCGCGCCCACCAACGCCGCGCTGCTCGAAAAACTGATCGCGCGCACCGCGCCGGCCGGTCCCGCCGCCGCCCGTCCGCGCGTCGTGGCGTTTTTCACCAACGGCAGCTTCGACGGCATCATCGGCGGCTATGTCGCCGCGGTGCGCGGCTGACCCTGCGCCCGGTCTTCCGGGTATTTTACTTCCGGCACCGCGCCCGACCTGCGACGGTGCCCGCCGACGCTTCCGCGCCATGACCAAGAACGACATCGCCGATATCCTCACCCAGATCGGGACACTGCTCGAATTGAAGGGGGAGAACCCGTTCAAGGTGCGCGCCTACCAGTCGGGAGCGCGCGCCCTCGAAGCGATCGAGGAGGCGGAGCTCGCGCGGCTCATCGCCGCGGACGAGTTGCGCTCGGTGAAAGGCATCGGCGAGGCGCTCTCGCAGAAGATCGGCGAACTGCACGCGACGGGCCGGCTGGAGTTTTTCGAGAAGCTCAAGGCCTCGGTCGAACCGGGCTTGGTCGAGATGCTACAGATTCCGGGACTCGGACCGAAAAAGATCCGCGCGCTCCGCGAAAAACTCGGTCTCACCGACATCGCCGCGCTCACGGCGGCGTGCCTCGACGGCCGCGTCGCGCAGCTCGACGGCTTCGGCGAGAAGACGCAGGAGAAACTGCTCGCCGGCATCCGCAATCGCGAGGCCTACGGGCGTCGCCACCTCTGGTGGGACGCCGCGGAGGTGGCGGAGCCGATCGTCGCGGGGCTGCGGGCGCTCCCCCAGGTGCGGCGGGCCGAGGCGGCGGGCAGCCTGCGCCGCGGACTCGAGACGGTGGGCGACCTGGACTTCATCGTGGCGGCGACGGAGGTGGAGCCGGTGGTGGCGTGGTTCTGCGCGTTGCCGGGCGTGAAGGAGGTCACGGCGCGCGGCGAGACCAAGGCCAGCGTGCGCTTCGAGAGCGGGCTGCAGGCCGATCTGCGGCTCGTGCCCGACGCGCAGTTCCCGTTTGCGCTGCATCACTTCACGGGCTCGAAAGACCACAACGTCCAGCTGCGGCAGCGCGCGCTCGCCCGCGGGCTCACGTTGAGCGAGTGGGGCCTGTTGCCGGCGGAAGGCGAGGGGACGGCCAAGGCCAAGGCGGAGGCCGGCGCGCAGACGCTCGCGGTCGCGACGGAGACGGAGCTGTTTGCCGCGCTGGGGCTGAATTTCATCCCGCCCGAGTGGCGCGAAGGCCTCGGGGAGATCGAGGCGGCGGAGCGCGGGCCCTTGCCGCGGCTGGTCGAACTCGGCGACCTGCGCGGCGCGTTTCACAACCACACGACGGCCTCCGACGGCGGCAACACGCTCAACGAAATGACGGCCGCGGCCGACGCGCTCGGCTGGGAATATCTCGGCATCGCGGACCACTCGAAGGCGAGCTTCCAGGCCAACGGGCTCAACGAGGAGCGCCTCGCGCGGCAGATCGCGGAGATCCGCGCGCTCAACGCCGGCGGCCGCTACCGCACCAAGGTCTTCGCCGGCTCGGAGGTCGATATCCTCGCGGACGGGCGGCTCGATTTCGACGACGCGACGCTGGCGACTCTGGATTACGTCGTGGCCTCGGTGCACAACGCCTTCGCGCAGGACGAGGCGACGATGACGGCGCGCATCATCCGCGCGATCGAGCACCCGGCCACAACCATGCTCGGCCACGCCACCGGGCGGCTGCTGTTGCGGCGCGAAGGCTACCGGGTCGATCTCGCCAAGGTGATCGATGCGGCGATCGCGCACGGCACGATCATCGAACTCAACGCGAGCCCGTGGCGGCTCGACCTCGACTGGAGGCTGTGGCGCAAAGCCGCCGAGCGCGGCCTGCTCTGCGCGATCAATCCCGACGCCCACGACACCGCGGGCCTGCGGCACGTCCGCGCCGGGATCAATGTCGCGCGCAAAGGCGGGCTCACCCGGGAGCAGGTGCTCACCGCGTGGCCGCTCGCCAACGTGCGCACGTGGCTGGATCAACGGCGCCGCCGCGCCTGAGCGCCGCGCCGGCGGGATCGTGGCGACCTCCGTTTCACGGAGAATTTCCAAGCGGAGCGGGTATCGGGCTTGAGTCGCCACGCGGCGATTTTCACGCTGCACGGAACCTGGCGCGCGGGTTGGCGCACCAAGCTCACTTCATCCACACACCCATGACCACGTTTTGGAATCGGTTGCTCCTCGTCGTCGGCCTCGTCTCCGGGGCCGCGCTGCGCGCGGAAGATTACGCCTTCGTCTCGCTTGCGGGCGTCGGCAGTTCGGCCGGCGGCGCCGACGGCACGCCGGGGACGTTCAACAACCCCTACGGCATCGCGATCGACGCCGAGAAGAATCTCTACATCGCCGACACGCTCAACCACACGATCCGCAAAATCACGCCCGGTCGGGTCGTTTCCACGCTCGCCGGCACGGCCGGGCTCTTCGGCGCGACGGACGGCACGGGCAGCGCGGCGCGGCTCAACTTTCCCGTCGGCATCGCCATCGATGCGGCCGGCAATCTCTACGTGTCCGACGCGCGCAGCTTCATCATTCGCAAGATCACGCCCGCGGGTGCGGTCACGACGCTGGCCGGCACGGCGTTTCAGACGGGCGCGACGGACGGCACGGGCGCGGCGGCGCGGTTTTTCCTGCCCTACGGCGTCGCGGTCGACAGCCAGGGCAACGTGTTCGTGGCCGAAGGCGGCAACCACACGATCCGGCGTATCACTCCGGCCGGCGCGGTGACGACGTTTGCCGGCGCGGCGGGATCGCCGGGCTTCACCAACGCCACGGGGACGGCGGCGCGGTTCAACACGCCGTTCGGTCTCGCGATCGATGCGGGCGGCAACCTCTACGTCGCGGACAGCGGCAACAACGCGATCCGCAAGATCAGCGCCGCGGGGGTCGTCACGACGCTGGCCGGCGCGACCAACGGCGCGGCCGGCGCGCTGGACGGTTCCGGGGCGGGCGCGCGTTTCAACCAGCCGCGCGGCGTGACGGTCGGGCCGGGCGGGTCGGTGTTTGTCGCGGACTACGGCAACAGCACGCTGCGGCAGATCTCCGCGGCGGGCGAAGTGACCACGCTCGCGGGCTCGGCCGGCATCGTCGGCGAAACCAACAGCGTCGGCGCGGCCGTGCGTTTCTACGATCCGACCGGCGTGGCGAGCGACGGCGCGACGGTCTATGTCGCGGACACGTCGAACAACCTCGTGCGCCGCGGTGTGCCGGCGAGCTCGGCCGGCTTGCCCGAGATCAACATCCAGCCCGTCGCGCAGGAAGTCTCGGTCGGGCAAGCGGTGTCGTTCCGCGTGGTCGCCACCGGCAGCGCGCTCACCTACCAGTGGCTCAAGAACAGCGTGCCGATCGGCGGAGCGACGGCGGCGACGCTGACCTTCGCCGCGGCGCAGGATTCCGACTCGGCGGTCTACGTGGCGCGCGTCTCGGGCCCGACGGGCAGCAAGGACAGCGCCGAGGCCGCGCTCACCGTTCAACCGGTCAACCTGAGCTCGATCCCGATCACGGCCCGGCCGCTCAGCCAGAGCGTCAACTCGGGGCAGAGCGCGACCTTCACCGTCGCGGCGACGGGCAGCGGGCTCACCTACCAATGGCAGAAAAACGGCGTGCCGATCGCGGGTGCGACGGCCGCGACCTACGCGATCGCGTCGGCCCAGGTCGGCGACGCCGGCACTTACAGCGTCCGGATCACCTCCGGGGCCAACAGCGAGACGCCGACGGCCAAACTCGTGGTCGACGCGTCCACCGGTGCGCCCGTCTCCATCACCGGCAATCCCGCCGGCCGCACGGTGGAGATCGGGCAGAGCGCGAGCTTCTCGGTCGCGGCGACCGGCACGGGCACGCTGGCCTACCAGTGGCTGAAAAACGATTCGCCGATCGCAGGCGCGACGGCGGCGACCTACACGATCGCGGCGGCCCAAGCGGCGGATGCGGGCAGTTACGCCGCGCGGGTGAGCGTGGGTGCGGCCAGCGTGACGAGCGCCGCGGCGATCCTCACCGTCAACGCCGGCGCGAGCAACGCCGGGCGACTGGTCAACATGTCGATCCGCACGTCCGCCGGCACGGGCGACAACACGCTCATCGTCGGCGTGTCGCTCGGCGGCGCGGGCACCGCGGGCGCGAAGGGCGTGCTGCTGCGCGGCGTCGGTCCGACACTCGGCGGTTTTGGTGTCGGCGGTGCGCTTGCCGATCCGGTGATGACGGTTTTCCAGGGGCAGACGCAGGTCGCGACCAACGACGACTGGGATGCGGCGGCGGGCGCGACGTTTTCTTCGCTCGGCGCCTTTGCGTTTGCGGCCGGCAGCCGCGACGCCGCGATCTACAATCCGGCGATCCCGTCCGGGTCCTACTCGATCCAGATCGTCGGCAAGGGCGGCGCGACGGGCATCGCGCTCGCGGAGATCTACGACGCGACGGCGTCGGGTGCTTTTTCGGCGGCGACGCCGCGCTTGGTCAATGTCTCGGCGCGCACGCAAGTGGGCACGGGCGACGGGTTGCTGATCGCGGGGTTCGTGGTGGGCGGCCAGTCGGCGGTGCGCGTGCTGGTGCGGGCCGTGGGGCCCACGCTC
>JBILLY010000089.1:0-10612 GCA_044375835.1 Opitutaceae bacterium | reverse complement strand
GGCTCCCCTCCCCTCACCTTCTTCACGGCGTTTACTCCGGCGACCAGCCCTTGGATGGCCGCCTCCTCATACCCAGACGTGCCGTTGATCTGCCCGGCGAAGAACAGGTTCTCCACCCGCTTGGATTCGAGCGAAGGAAAGAGCTGCGTAGGCGGCGCGAAGTCGTATTCCACCGCGTAGGCCGGGCGCAGCAGCACAGCGGTTTCCAAGCCCGGCACGCTGTGGATCATCTCCACCTGCACGTCGAACGGGAGACTTGTTGACAACCCATTCACATAAAACTCGTTCGTCGCCCTCCCCTCCGGTTCCAGGAAAAGCAGGTGCCGCGGTTTGTCGGCGAAGCGCACGAATTTGTCCTCGATACTCGGGCAATACCTCGGGCCAACGCCCTCGATCTCACCGCTATACATCGCCGATTTGTGGAGGTTGCCGCGCACCAGCTCCGCCGTCCGCTCGGTCGTGTAGGTCATCCAGCACGAAACTTGTTCACAACCCGGCCGCCACCCGAGGCGCGTTTCGCGCGTGTGTTCCACGTGGAACAAATCCTCCGGATCGCGGGTGTCGTGGAACGCAAACAGCGTCGGCTGCGCATCGCCCTTTTGCTCCTCCATCCGGCTGAAATCGAGACTGCGGCCCAGCAAGCGCGGCGGCGTGCCGGTCTTGAGCCGCTGCAGTTCGATCCCGGCCTCCAGAAAGCTCGCCGACAGGGTCTTGGCGCTGAAATCCCCGAGCCGGCCGCCCTCGTTCTTGTTCTGCCCGATATGCATCAGACCGCGCAAAAACGTGCCCGTCGTCACCACCACCGTCCGGCCGGCGAACTCGATATCGAGATTGGTCCGGCAACCCGTCACGCGCCCGCAGGAAAAGATCAAACCGGTGACGGTGGCTTGGAAAATCTGGAGATTGGGCTGCAACTCCAACGTGTGCTTCAGGCGAAACTGATACGCCTTCTTATCACATTGGGCGCGTGGCGACTGCACCGCCGGGCCCTTGGATTCGTTCAAGAGTCGAAACTGGATCCCCGTGACGTCCGTGTTGATCGCCATTTCGCCACCCAAGGCATCGATCTCCCGCACCATTTGCCCCTTGGCTTGGCCGCCGATGGCCGGGTTGCAGCTCATCTGGGCGATCGTGTCGATATTGCCGGTCAGGAGCAGCGTGGACGCACCCATCCGCGCCGCCGCCAACGCCGCCTCCACGCCGGCATGGCCGGCGCCGCACACAATCACATCAAAGGGTTCGCCTCGGTTGAACATCGGAAAGGCGCCGATATCGCCGCCGCCACGCACCCGGCGCAAGCGCTCTATTTGCCGATACAGAAGGTGGCGAAGAGGTGGTCGAGCATGCGCTCGTTGTCCACGCGCCCGGTGATCGCACCGAGCGCGTCCAACGCCGCGCGCAGGTCGCTCGCCAACAACTCAACCGGGCCGTCGGCCGCCAACTTGTCTCGCGCTGCCCGCAAAGCCGACTCCGCAGCCGCCAAGGCATCCGCATGCCGCACATTGATCGCTACGCGCTCGTCGGGCTCGCCGCCGACGGCATCGATCCGACGGACGATCTCCGCCCGCAAATCATCCAAGCCGGCTCCGGTCACCGTCGACGTGGCGATCTCCGTCACACCGCCCGGCACATCGGCGGCCACCGCCGACCACGCCGCCGCCGGCAGATCGGCCTTGTTGCGCACCAAAATCACGGTCGCCCAAGCGATTCGCTCCGCATAGTCGGCCGGAAGGAGCAAGGCAGGGGGGCTTGCTCCGTCGACTACCAACAAAACGAGATCCGCCTCGTCCAGGCGCTCCCGCGTCTTGGCCATACCCAAGCGCTCGAGCGGGGCAGGGGAGGGGTTCAATCCCGCCGTATCGATCAGACGCAACCAATGCGGCCCCACCTGCAGCCGCTCCTCGATGAAGTCCCGCGTCGTGCCCGGCTCCGGACTCACCAGCGCCCGTTCACTCCCCACCAGCGCATTGAGCAGGCTGCTTTTGCCCGCATTCGGTGCACCAAGGATGACCGTCGCCACACCCTCCCGCAGCAGGTGCCCATAGCGCGACGTCGCGCTCAGTTTGCCGATCTCCCGCAAGATCCGGTCGCACTCGGCCCGCACCAGGCCTCGATCCTCCGCCGGCAAATCCTCGTCGGGGAAGTCGATGTAGGCCTCGACCCGCGCCAAGGCCGCCAACAACCCCTCCACCAGCGCCTGCACCCGACGTCCCAATCCACCCTTCAATTGCCGGTGCGCCGCCTCCAGCGCCCGCGCACTCCGCGCATGGATCACGTCCATCACCGCCTCCGCTTGGCTGAGGTCCATCTTGCCGTGCAAAAACGCCCGCTGCGTAAACTCCCCCGGCTCCGCCAAGCGGCACCCACGCGCAAGCATATCTTCCACAATATGTTGAGCAATCATAGGGTTGCCGTGACACGAAATCTCCAGCGCATCCTCTCCGGTATAGGAACCCGGTGACGCAAAGAACGTCACCAAAACATCATCCATCACTTCGCCAGCCACATTTCGGTAGTCGAGGTGCCGCACCCGGCGCGGCGTCGGGCATTTCCCACCGGCTAGGGTCGCCGCGATCTCGGCCGTGCGCGGCCCGCTCACCCGCACCACTGCCAGTGCCGCCGTCCCCGCCGGAGTCGCCAGCGCTGCAATCGTATCGTCGTGTCGGGTCATAGGGCGCCGCAGGCTCACCGCGAGCCTCCCGCGATGTCAAATCGCCGCTCCGCCCGCACCCCGGACCGTGGCCGCACCTCCTCCGGAAACACCCATCGGCACTCAAGCCTCCCTCGACCCGCGCCCGCCCGCACCAGTCCCACCGCCCGGCGCCGGACCGCGCACCTACCGCCATCGCACCGCCGCATCGCCCGACCGCTCGCACCCGCAGGAATCCCAACGAGCCTACGTCGGTCCACGGTCCGCCTCGCCGTAGCGGACCTACCTGCGCCATCGCGTTGGCCGGAGCCTCCCGCCGCACGCCGATCACTCAGCGCCGACTCACGACGAGCGGCGTCACGCGCGTGCCGTCCGCCACTTTGTCCCCGGGATACACCACCACTTGCTCATCGGGGGCCAAACCCTCGACCACCTCCGTCTCCACGCCGTTGCTGCGGCCGACTTTTACCGTCCGCAGCACCGCCCGCCCGCCATCCACCACGTAGGTCTGCCAGACGCCTCCGCGCTGAAACAACGCGCCCGCCGGCGCACGCAGCGCTTCCGGCCGCTCCCACACCACGATCCGCGCCTCGACCCGGTAGTTGTCGCCGAGGGTCGGCCGTTTTTCCACCGGATCGACAAAGTCGGCCACCACATAAACCCGCTGCTCTTCCACCCCCAGCGCCGAAATCTTCGTAAACGCCGACGGCTCCACCAGCCGCACCCGCGCCTGCAACGGCTCCGCGCCGCCCCATTGCTCGAGCCGCACCTTCGCTCCCGGCGCGATGCCCACGCCGTCCCGCGACAACACCTCGATCCGCACCTCGAGATCGGTCGGATCGCCGACTTCGACGAGCGGAAAGCCCGCCGGCACCAGCCGCTCGCTCTCCTGCAGCACCCGCAGGATCCGCCCGCTCACCGGCGCCGTGATGACGACCGGCTCGCCGCCGCCCGCCTTGCCGCGCGTCAGCAACGCCCGCGCCTGCTGCCAGTCCGCCTCGGCCACCTGCAGGGCAAACTCCGCCGCCCGGGCGTCCTGCGCCGCCGTGTCGCGCCGCGCCTGCGCCGCGTCGAATTCCGCCGCCGCCACCACGCGCCCTTCCCGCAACGTCTTCGCCCGCTCGAAATCCGCCTGCGCCAACCGCGCCGCCGCCCGCGCCCGCTCCCGCTGCGCCTCCGCCGCATCCCGCGCCGCCTGCGCCGCGCGTTCCCGCGCCTCCGCCTGCGCCAGCATGCGCGCGTCGAGCAGGTCCGCCGCGCCGGTCTCCAGCACCGCCAGCACCGTCCGGCCCGCCTCGACCGCCGCGCCCGCCTTCCGGTCGATGCGTCTCAGTTGACCGGATACGGGCGCCGCCACCGTGTGCCGGTGCTTCACCCGCGTCATCCCTTCCTCGTCCACCGTCACGACGAGCGGCCCGCGCGTCGCCGCCGCCACTTCGACCGGCACGGCGCGCGGCCACAGGCCGGCGACGATCAGCGCGACCAGGGCCGGACCGCCCAGCCAAGGCAGACGCCGCCGCCAGCCGGCGACGGGCTTTTTCCTGGTCGGAACCGCGGAGGGCAGGGGAGGGGAGGGCTTCATGGGAAAAAATTCCGGGCATCCGCGCCGTCCCGCGGGGCCCCCGGCGGCCGATCGCACCCGGCCCGCGCCGGGCCGGCCGCCGCACGGGCGACCCGCGGCGCGCGCGTATCCGCCATCGCGCTACGCCGTGCCCCGTTGTCCGGTTTCGTCTTCATCGCGGCGTGCTTCAATCCAGCGCTTTCAGCGCGCTCACCAGGTCGATCTCCGCGATTTTCCGCGCCGCCAGAATCACCGACACCGCCGAAGCGGCCGCCACCACCAGCACCGCGAACGCATAGTTCGCCGCCGTCAGCACGAGCGGCAGGCGCACCGTCTCGGTGTTCACCGTCGTCAGAATCCCCTTCGCGAGGCCCGATCCGAGCGCCAGTCCGAGCGGCAGCGCCGCCAGCGTGAGGATCACGAGTTCCCCCACGAGGACCGCGCCCACCTCGCGCCGGCTGAAGCCCAGCACGCGCAGCGTCGCCAGCTCCCGCGACCGCTCCGAGAGCGAAATCCGCGCGCTGTTGTAGATGATCCCGAAGGCCACGACCGTCGCGAAAAACATGTAGATCTTCTGCAGCAGCCCGATGCTCTCCGCCGTCGTCCGCCGGAAACCGTCCCGCAGCGAGTCCTTGATGATGCAGCCCGCGAGCCGCGGCGTCTCCTTCACCGCCGCGAGAAAATCCCCCCAGCGCGCCTTGTCCACCACCACGTGCGCCCCGGAGATCACGTCGCCCTCCAACATCAGCCGGTTCAGCGCGTGCAGCTCCATGTAGGCCGCCGTCCCCGCGAAATCCTCCGCCAGCCCCACCACCGGCACCGTCAGCTCGCGCTCCCGTCCTTCCAGCACCCGCACCGTCACGCTCTCGCCCGGCTTCACCCGCAGCACGTCCGCGAGCTTCGCCGACATCACGATGCCGCGCTCCGGCAGCGGGATCTGCGCCGGCGTCCCGTCGATCACGCGGCTCAGCGTCCCGCGCTCCGGCAGACCCTGGATCGCCAGGCGCCGCATCAGCGGCCCCGCGCGCAGCTCCACCGGCACATAGCGAAACGGCTCCGCCCACACCGCGCCCGGCATGTGCCGGAAATCCGCCAGCGCCCGCGCCGGCCCCGGCTCCGCCAGCGACAGCGTCACCGTCTGCCGCTGCACGATGTCCCACTGGAAATCGATCACGTAGCCCACGCCGTCGCGAAACGAATTCGGCACGATCAAGATCCCCGTCGCCAACGCCAGCGCCACGCACGTCAGCCCGCTCCGCACCGGCCGGCGCTGGATGTTGCGCAACGCCATCCGCAGCGAGGGACTGAACCACCGCGCCACGCCCAGCCGCTCCGCCAGCGACGGCGCAAAGCTCGCCGGCGCCTCCGGCCGCATCGCCTCCGCCGGCGGCAGCCGCACCGCCCGCCGCACCGCCCCGGCCACCCCCGCAAACGCCGCCGCCGCGCTCACCAGCGTCGCCGCCACCAGCACCCGCGTGTCGAGCTGGAACTCCAGCGACGGAAACCGGAAAAACAGGTGATACATTCCCACCAGCCGGTGCCCGAGGAAGATCCCGCCCACCGCGCCCGCCACTACGCCCACCGCCACGATCGCCAGCGAGAACTTGAAATAGTGCAGCCCCACCGCGCGGTTCCCGAAGCCGCACGCCTTCAACATCGCGATCTGCTCCCGCTGCAACGCGATCTGCCGGCTCATCACCGAATTCGTCATGAACGCCGCCACGCTCAGGAACACCAGCGGGAACGCCACCGACAACCCCTGCAGCACCCGGATCTCGTCGTCCACCCGCCGGTGCGAGGGATGGTTCTGCCGGCCGTAGGCACCGCGCGAGCCGTAGGGCGCCAGCACCCGGTCCATCGCCGCGATCACCGCGCTCTCCGATGCCCCCGGCGCCAACGTCACCGCGACCGAATTGAACGCCCCATACATCTGGAACGCCGTCGCCAGCTCCTTGTAGGGCATCCAGAACACCCCGTAGGTCTTGTTGTCCGGCAACGCCGAATTCGGCGGCGCCTCGAACACAAACTCCGGCGACAGCACCACGCCCGACAACCGGAACGTCTCCTTCGCCCCGTTCAGCACCGCCGCGATCGTCGCCCCCGGCTTCAATCCGTGCGCCTCGGCGAACGCCTCGCCCACCGCCACCTCGCCGACGCTCGTGCGCCCCTCCGGCAAGCGCCCCGCCCGCACGTGCAGCCGATTCAACACCGGCTCGCCCCGCTCCGGCAGCGAATGGAGCAACCCCACCGCCGGCTCCGCCAAACCCGGCACATCCAGCGTCACCTGGATCGCGATGCCCGTCTGCACCACCGCCACGCCCGGGATCGCCGCCAGCTCGGCCCGCACCGCGTTCGGCGCCCGCTTCAACCGCGCGAACACCTCCGCGAACCGCCGCTCCTCGTAGTAGGCGTCGCGCGTCGATTCCAACGACAGGATCAGCGACCGCGTCATGATCATCATCGCCAGCCCGCACGCCATCACCAGCGCCACCGCGACCGCCTGCGATTTCAGCGCCCGCAGGTCCCGCAGCAATTTCACGTCGAGCCCGCTCATGCTCCCTCCTTCCCGCCCCGGCCGCCCGCCCCGACCGCGCAAATGCTCCGCCCCGCTCCGGCGCCGCGCCGGCCGGTCCACCCCCGCACCCGCCGCCCGCGCTCGCGCTCGCGTTCGCCGCCGGCCGGCCGCCCGCCCGAGGCAGGCAGCGCCGCGCCGCCGTCACCCCTCCGACTCCGTCCCGTCGCCTCCGTTGTCGCCGTCGTCGCCATGGTTGCCCCGCGCCGCCCGCTACCACGCCAGCGTCCGCACGCCGGCGCGTATCGAATTTTCCCGCACGTTCACCACCCGGCCGTCCGAGAGCGTGAACACCCGGTCCGCCATGTCCGCGAGGATCGCGTTGTGCGTGATGATGACCGCCAGCGTGCCGAGCTCCCGGTTGATCTTCTCGATCGCCTCCAGGACCGTGATGCC
Source organism: Opitutaceae bacterium (assembly GCA_044375835.1). Classification (GTDB taxonomy): domain Bacteria; phylum Verrucomicrobiota; class Verrucomicrobiia; order Opitutales; family Opitutaceae; genus ER46. The sequence continues at coordinate 3,433 of JBILLY010000089.1, read as the reverse complement.
CGTGCGCACGTCGAGCGCCCCCGTCGGCTCGTCGCACAGCAGCACCTCCGGCCGCTTCGCGATCGCCCGCGCGATCGCCACCCGCTGCTGCTCGCCGCCCGACATCTGCGCCGGAAAATGGTCCATCCGGTCCGCCAGATCCACCAGCGCCAGCGCCTCCTCCGGCGCCATCGGGTCGCGGCAGATCTCCGTGATCAACGCCACGTTCTCCCGCGCCGTCAGGCTCGGGATCAAATTGTAGGCCTGGAAAACAAACCCCACCGCATCGCGCCGGAAGTCCGTCAGCGCCCCCTCGTCGAACTCCGCGAGATTCGCCCCCCGGTAAAGCAGCGTTCCGTGGGACGGCGAGTCCAGCCCGCCCAGCTGGTTCAGCAGCGTCGACTTCCCGCTGCCCGACGCCCCCAGCAGCACGATCAACTCGCCCGCATACAGGTCCAGATCGACGCCCGCCAGCGCCGTCACCGCCGCCGTGCCCTCGCCGTAGACGCGCCCGAGCCCCCGCACGTGGAACAACGGCTCGCCGCCACGGGGCCGCGACGCGGCCGCCGGCTGGGAGGAATCGGCAGGAGTGCGCATGACGAGACCGCCCACCCAACGCGCTTCCCGCCCGCTCCGCAACCGGCATCGTGCGCCGCCCGCCGTCCCCCGCACGGTATTCGCAAAGCAACGACGCCGATAAGAAAGTCCGACCGCCTCCGCCGCGCGCCGTCGCCGTTACCCGCGCCGTTGCTCACCTGGACCGACCCGCGCCGCTCCCTCGTTCCGTCCAATCCTCCCGCCGACAGCACACTCCCCACCGCAGCCACGCTCCCACGCCCACCACGTCGCTCCGCCGCCGACCCCGCGGCGGCCCAACCCCAATCCTCCGCGCCTTCCCCCCGGTTGGCTCCGTGCCTGCGCCTGTGTCCAGGCCACGCGGCCTCCGCGACAAGTCCCTCAGCCTCGTTCCGCCGCGAAGCTTGCGGATCACGTCGTCCCGCGGCTCACCGACTTCCCGCCGCGCTACCCTGCGCTCGCCGGCCGCCCCGCCCTCACAACCGCGGCTTCAACGGATCAAACACCGCGTCCAGCGGCGCCACCGGCGGCAGAAACTCCGTCACCTTCCGGTCCTTGAACTCCGCCGCGATTTCCTTCGCCCGCCGCTCGCCCGTCGCGATCCACGCCGGGAAGCGCGCGATCTGCGTCCGCAGATTTTCCTCGGCTCCCGCGCCGGCCCCGCGCTCCCGCGCCACGATCAGCCAGCCCAGTGCCTCCGCGTAGCTGCGCTTCACGCCCCGCGCGCTGCCGTAGGCCGCGCCGATGTTGAAAAACGCCTCCGCCTCGCCGCCCGCCGCCGCCGCGCGGAAGTAGCTCAGCGCCCGCGCCTGATCCTTCGCCACGCCCGCCTCGCCCTCCATCAGCAGCATCCCGATCCGAAACGCCGCCGGCGCCTGCCCCGCGCGCGCCGCCTTCTCCAGCAGCGCCACGCCGCGCGCTTCGTTTTTCGCCACTCCTTCGCCGCCCCGCAGCAGCAGCTCGCCGAACTGCGCCTCCGCCTTCGGGTTTCCCTTCGCCGCCGCGGCCTCGAGCTCCTTCACGTTGGCCCAGCCGCCGCCGCCCGTGCGCGACACCAGCACCGGCCCGGAATTCTCCGCCGCCCGCAGCGGCAACGTCGCCGACCCGCCCGTGCCGATCGCCGCCGCGAGCAAAACCGCACCGATCCGACGCGACCAAAACCGGGGGCAGGGGAGGGGAGTCTGCGGAGCGATCATGGGAGAATGAAGTCCAGCCATGCTTCTTCCGACCGCTGCCGCGCGCAAGAGTTCACCGCCGCTGTCCTTCCACCTTCCGCTCCCCCGGCACCCGCCCGCCGCAGCGCATGCCCGCCCTTTCCGTCGCGCCCTCCCGCGCCGAAATGTCCACGCCCTGCCGTATCCGCCGGCCTGCGACTCCGCGCCTCCCGCGCACCGCCGAACCTCCCCGGCGCCTCCGCGCCGCGGCCAAACGTCCGCGCCTACGGCTTCTCGCCCGCCGCCAGCACCCGCCGCTCCGGCGTGCCGATAAACTCCACCTTCCGCAACCGCCAGCCCGTCGGCGTCCTCACCCACGCGTGCCGCTCGCGGTAGCGCAGCCACAGCCGCGTCACCGCACCCGTGTCCGCCGCCCGCTCGCTGCGCACCATCGTCTGCGTGATCTCCACGTCCGCCGCCGTCGGGCTCGCGAACGCGATGCGATCCACGTCCGTCGTCAGCGACTCGATCGCCACCACGCGCGCAAACAGCGCCTCCGTCCGCGCCACGAACCCCTTCCGGTCAAACGTCACCCCGTCCGGCCCCGTGAAACTCCAGTCGTCCGTCCCCGGCAGCACGATGCCCTCCGCCGATTTCGCCAAAATCGCGTCGCGGATGCCCGCGATCTTGCCGGCGATCTCCTGCCGCACCGCCGCCGCCCCCCGCGGCTCCGGCCCCTCCGCCGTCGCGCACCCGGCCAACACCGCCAACCCAACTGCCACCGCGAACCCCCCGCACCCGCGGTGCAGCAAACGCCACCAACGACGGAGCAGGGCAGGGGAGATCGGGGTTCTCATGCGGAAATCGGAACGCTCCAGTGGACGCACCGATCGCATTCCCGGCGAGCGCGATGTTCGCCGGAGCGCGCGGAAAACCCTTCGTTTTGACGAACTATCGCCCACCCGCTAGGATGCCCGGGCGATGACGCTGATTCTCCGCTTCACCCAGGACGTCCTTCGTCACTACCCGCAGATCTACCTCGCCTGCCACCTCGTGCATCCGCGGGCCCGCACCAACGAGTTTCATCTCACCGATCGCGATATCGTTCTCCTCGGCCACCTCGACCCGGACACGCCGATCATCGCGGGCGATTTGGCCCGCCACCTCGGCGTCGGCTCACCCGCCCTCTCCGCCCAAATCCGACGCCTCGAGGCGCGCGGCTACCTCGACCGGCGCGCCGGTCGCCGCGACCGCCGCCACGCCGAACTCCGGCTGACCGCCCTCGGCGCCGAGGCGATGGCATCGACGTCCGTGCTCGATCCGGGCCGCGTCACCGCGCTGCTCGCGCAGCTCAAACCCGCCGAGCGCGCCCGCGCCGTCCGCGGCCTCGCCTTGCTCGCCCAGGCCGCGCGGCAGCTGCAGTTCAAGTATCCCAAACGGAGGAAAGCCCCGTGAAATGGATCCTGCTCGCCGCCGGTGGATTCGCGGCGCTGGTCGCCGTCATGGCGATCGTCGGCGCGCTGCTTCCCCGCGGCCACACCGTGTCGCGCGCGGCCCGTTTCCGCCGGCCGCCCGCGGCGCTCTTCGCGACGGTGCGCGACTTCGCCTCGTCGCCCGCCTGGCGACCCGAACTGCGGCGCGTCGAGATCCTGCCACCGCGCGACGGCCTGCCCCGCCACCGCGAGATCACGCGCCACGGTCCGATCACCTACGTCGTGCGCGAA
>JBILLY010000362.1:0-5412 GCA_044375835.1 Opitutaceae bacterium | reverse complement strand
GGCCTGCCCTTCGGCGGCCGGTGGATCTTCGCTTTCGCCGCCGTGCCCGGGGGCACCGAACTGCGCCTCACCGAGGAGGGCTTCGTGAAAAACGTGTTCTTCCGCTTCCTCGCGCGTTTTGTCTTCGGCCACACCGCCACCATGGAACGCTACCTCCGCGACCTCGCGCAAACGTGCGGTGAACCGCCGCCCGCCTTCTCCCCCTCCTGATCTCCAGCGCCATGGGACTTGAAATCCGCTGCACCTTGCGCCTCGGCCCCGACGACGTCACCGGCACCGCGCACCTCGATTCCACCGCGCTCGCCTTCCGCGGCACCACCCGCCTTTCCGTGCCCCTCGCCACCGTGAAAACGGCCGAGGTCGCCGAGGGCGGCGAGCTGCGCGTGACCCACGCTGCGGGCGCCTTTTCTCTCCTGCTCGGCGACCGCGCCACCGCGGAACAATGGGCACTGAAGGTCCGCTACCCGAAGAGCCTCGTCGACAAGCTCGGCCTCAAGCCCGAGTCGCACGTGGCCATCCTGGGCCTCGAAGACCCGGAGTTCGCGGCGCAGACGTCCGCCCGCCTGCGATCACCCCCGCGCTCGAGCCTCCCCGCCAAGCCCCCCGCCGCCGGCACCGGTCTCGACTTCATCTTCTACCCCGCCGATTCCGCGGCCGAACTCTCGCGCCTCGCGGACCTCAAACGCCACCTCGCGCCGACCGGTGCGATCTGGGTCGTCTCGCTCAAGGGCAAAGCCGCCCGCATCAAGGATGTGGATGTGATGCGCGCCGCCAAAGCCGCCGGCCTCGTGGACAACAAGGTCTGCGGCTTCTCCGCCACGCACACCGCGCTGAAGCTCGTGATTCCCGTGGCGTCCCGCTGAGCACGCCGCACCTGCGCCGCCCACCGCCCTGCGCCTCTCTGCGCCGCCCGTCGCGTCCTTCCTCCGCGAGTTCCCCCCCCGCGGCAAGCGCCCGCGCCCAACCGGCCGGGCACCTCGCCTCCGACTCGGCCCCGCCTCGCGCCGCCCGCACCGCGGACTCCGACGCCGGAAACGACCCGCACTGCGCACGGCTCCCGGTCGTGCGCGCCCAACGTCCAGCCCTCGGCCCTTGGCCTTTCGCCCCGATACGGACCCACGCAGTTGGAGCCGGAGCAGCGTGGCGGAACGGCGACCAAACTGCCATCGAGGACGCTCCACGCCTACCCGGAGGGCAGGCGGCGCGGCTGACGCAGACCCAAAGGTGCCGCCCGATCGCCTCGCTGCGACCCGATCAACCGCCTGAGTTCGGATAAACTCCGCACCCAACGCCGGACGCCCTGAGTGCTCGACTCAGCGCTCCCGGCTGCCAGCCGCCCGGGCCCGCGCTCAGGCCTCCTCGCTCTCGCCCGTCACCGTCGCGCCGCCGACGACAGTCACTTTCTCGAGGATCGCCTTGTGGATCTTCTCCGCGAGTTCCGGCTTTTCCTTGAGCGCCTGCTTGGCGGCATCGCGGCCCTGCCCGACGAGGTTGCCCTCGTAGGCGATCCACGCGCCCTTCTTTTCCAGAATCTTGTGCTCCAGGCCGAGATCGAGGAGCGAGCCCATCTTCGAGATGCCCTCGTCATACATGATGTCGAACTCCACCTCGGTGAACGGCGGCGCCACCTTGTTTTTCACCACTTTGATCTTGGTCCGGTTGCCGACGACTTTGCCCTCGGGTGTCTTGATCTGGTCCTTGCGGCGGATGTCGATGCGCACGCTGGCGAAGAACTTCAGCGCCCGGCCGCCCGAGGTCGTCTCCGGATTGCCGAACATCACGCCGATCTTTTCGCGGATCTGATTCGTGAAAATGCAGATGCAGTTCGTCTTGCTCACGACCGCCGTCAGGCGGCGCATCGCCTGGCTCATCAGGCGCGCCTGCGCGCCCACCGTCGCGTCGCCCATCTGGCCGTCGAGCTCCGCCTTCGTCGTCAGCGCCGCCACCGAGTCGAGCACGATCACGTCGATCGAGTTCGAGCGGATCAGCGTCTCCATGATGTTCAACGCGTCTTCGCCGGAGTCCGGCTGGGAAACCAGCAGGTCGTCGAGGTTCACGCCCACCACGCGCGCGTATTTCGGATCGAGCGCATGCTCCACGTCGATGAAGGCCGCCAGCCCGCCGCGCTTCTGCGACTCCGCGATCACGCTCAAGCAGAACGTCGTTTTGCCCGACGACTCCGGCCCGTAGATCTCGATGATACGGCCCTTGGGCAGACCGCCCACGCCCAACGCGAGGTCCACCGCCAGCGAGCCCGTCGTCAGGGTCTCGACCTTCATCTTGGCATTGGAGCCGAGCCGCATGATCGAGCCTTCGCCGAACTGCTTGGTGATCGAGGAGAGCGCGAGTTCGATATTCTTGTCGCGCGCGGCCGAGGCGGCGGCGAGGGCAGCGGAAGCAGCGGGTTTGGCGACGGCGGCGGGAGCGGCTTTGGACATGGCGAAGGCGGGTTGGAGGGTAGATCGAGTGTAGAGGAGGAGCCTTTGGCGCGCGGGCCGACTGGCCGCAAGCGGCGAATCGACCGCACACCGATGATCGCGAACCGCTGACGTGTTCGCGTGAACACGTCAAGCCGGCAATCGTCCATCGCACGGAAACACGTCCTTCGGGCCGCGCGCCCCGCCCCGCCCGGACCGCGCCCGCCGGTCGCTCCCGCCTGCACCGCACTGCGCACGTTCCTACCCCGACGCCCTACGCGCCCGCCCTTTCCGGCGCAGGCGCTCCCTCCGCCCAGGCCGTTCCCGCCCCCGCTCCGCCCGGCCATCGCTTTCGGCTCCCATCGCCCCCTCGTCGCCCACCCGCTCCGTCTGCTCCCGCTCGTCGGCTCCAGCCCGCCAGCCGATGCGCCGTCTCCGCCAACCGATGCCGAGCCGCGCCCCCTCCACCTGCCCTACGCTCGGCCCGGTCGCCCCACCCGCCCGCCGTCCTCCGCCTCGTCGCCCCGCCCGCCGTCCCACGGCTCCCCGTCTCCGCACCTGTCCTCCGCCCATGCGCCCGCTTGTTTCCGTCATCGCCACGCTCGTCCTCGCGCTCATCGCCCCGCTGACCACCCCGCGCCTCGCCGCCGCCGACCTCCCGCGCGTCCTCGTCTACACCCGCAACGGCCTCACCCTCGAGGGCAAGCCCGGCTACGTCCACGACAACATCCCCGCCAGCGTCGCCATGCTCCGCCGCCTCGGCGCCACCCACGGCTTCGCCGTCGACGTCACCGACGACCCCGCCGCCTTTTCCCCCGCCGGCCTGCGGCCCTACCGCGTCCTCGTCTTCACCAACACCAACAACCAGATCTTCGACACCGACGCCCAACAAGCCGCCCTCCAGGCCTTCATCCGCGGCGGCGGCGGCTTCGTCGGCCTCCACTCCGCCTGCGGCTCCATGCGCGCCTGGCCCTGGTTCTGGGCCCTCGCCGGCGGCTCCTTCGTCCGCCACCCCAAACTCCAGCCGATCACGCTCCACGTCGTCGACCGCACCCATCCCTCCACCGCCCACCTCGGCGCACGCTGGGTCTGGACCGACGAGTTTTACTACCTCCGCGACATGCCCGCCGGCCTGCACGTCCTCCTCGCCGGCGACCTCACCGCCCTCGTCGACCCGCAAAAACCCGCCGGCGAGACCACCCGCCCCCTCGCCTGGTGCCGCTCCTTCGAAGGCGGCCGCACGTGGTTCACCACCCTCGGCCACCGCAAGGAAGCCTACGCCGACCCCGCTTTCGAGAAACACGTCCTCGGCGGCATCCAGTGGGCCCTCGGCCCCACCCAACCCTGACCGCCCCCGCGCTCCCCCATCGCCCAAGTCTCCCCGTCTTCCGCGTCTCCTCCGGCTCCCCCCGTTTCCCACTTTTCCACCTCCCCCTTCGCCATGTCCGCCACGCCCGCCGCCGCTTCCCAGTCCGCCACCCACCCCTCCGCCTCCGCCGCGCCCGCGCCGGTCACCCGCCGCACTTTCGCCCGCCGTGCCCTGCTCGGCCTCGGCGCCTGCGCCTTCCCGGCTGTTTTGCCGTCCCGCCTCTTCGGCGCCACCACCGCTCCCGCCAACCGCCTCCGCCTCGGCCAGATCGGCACCGGCCGCATCGCCCTCGGCCACGATATGCCGAGCATCCAGCACGCCGACCTCGGCGACTACGTCGCCGTCTGCGATGTCGACCGCACCCGCGCCGCCGACGGCCGCATCGCCGTCGAGAAATTCCACGCCGAGCAAGGCCGCCCCGCCCCCCGCGTCGCCGTCTCCACCGACTACCGCGAACTGCTCGCGCACCCCGACCTCGACGCCGTCGTCATCAGCACCCCCGACCACTGGCACGCCGAGCTCGCCCTCGCCGCCGTCCTCGCCGGCAAGGACGTCTACCTCCAGAAACCCATGACGATGACGCACGCCGAGGGCGTCATTCTGCAACGCGCCGTCGCAAAAACCGGCCGCATCTTCCAGCTCGGCAGCCAGCAACGCTGCAACCACGCCCAGTTCCGCCACGCCGCCGAATTCGTCCGCGCCGGCCGCGTCGGCCGCCTCCGCCGCGTCGAGATCGGCCTCCCGATCGACCCCACCGCGCCCGACGATCCGCCGCAGCCCGTCCCCGCCGCCCTCGAATACGACCGCTGGCTCGGCTGCACCCCCGCGCAACCCTACACCGAGCAGCGCGTGCATCCAAAAACCGGCTACGACCGCCCCGGCTGGCTCCGCCACGACGCCTACTGCCTCGGCATGATCACCGGCTGGGGCGCCCACCACTACGACATCCTCCACTGGGCCCTCGACTGCGAGCTCGGCGGCCCCCTCCGCGTCGAGGCCAAGGCCGACTTCCCCGCCCACGCCATCTGGAACGTCCACGGCGCCTACCGCGTCGAGCTCGCCTACCCCGGCGGCATCCAGGTCGTCGTCTCCGACAAATTCCCCAACGGCCTCAAATTCATCGGCGACGACGGCTGGATCTTCTGCTCCCGCGGCAGCGTCCCCACGACCGATCCCGCCGTCCCCCGCGGCCGCCTCCGCCCCCTCGACGCCAGCCGTCCCGCCCTCATCGACCGCGCCGGCCTGTCGCTCATCCTCCCGCACGGCACCGAGCACCACGCCCAGTGGCTCGAGTGCGTCCGCTCGCGCCGCCAACCCATCGTGCCCGCCCCCGTCGCCCACCGCGCCAACACCGCCTGCATCGTCAGCTGGATCGCGATGAAACTCGACCGCCCCCTCCGCTGGGACGTCCGCACCGAACGCTTCGTCGACGCCCCCGCCGCCGCCGCCCTGCTCGCCCGCCCCGAACGCGCCCCCTACGGCGCCACCGCCCTCGCCAAAAAACACGCCCTCGCCTAACCCGCCCCCGTCATCACCCATCACCCATCACCCATCACCCATCACCCATCACCCATCACCCATCACCCATCACCCATCACCCATCACCCATCCCTCGTGCCCAAGATC
>JBILLY010000543.1:0-4039 GCA_044375835.1 Opitutaceae bacterium | reverse complement strand
AGCCCGAAACCGTGCTCACCTTCGGCGCCTACCTCCGCCGCTACATCGCCGATGTCCGCACCCGCGGCGCCGTGCCCGTCCTCTGCTCCCTCGTGCCGCGCAAACTCTGGCAGGACGGAAAAATCGCGCGCGCCAACGACGGCCACGCCGCCTGGACGCGCTCCGTCGCCGAGGCCGAGGGCGTCGCCTTCCTCGACCTGCACGAGCTCATCGCCGCGCGCTACGACGCCCTCGGCGCCGCCGCCGTCGACGCCTTCTTCGCCGACGCCCACACGCACACGAATCGCGCCGGCGCCGAGTTCAACGCCGGCGTCGTCATCGCCGCCCTCCGCGCCCAGCCGCAGCTCCCCGTCGCCGCCTGGCTCCGCCCCGCGCCTTGAGCGCCCCTCTCGCCGATATCCCGGCGCTGATCGCAACGCCTTCCGGCCTCGCATCGCCCGCCTCCCGCCCGCCTCACCGCTCGTTGCCTTTGTAGCCCTGCTGGTGCGTGGAGCGGCGTTCATGGCCAATTTGGAGAAGCCCACGCTCCTTGCCGTCGTAGCCCTGCTCGTGAGAGCAGGGACCGCCGGAAAACTGAGTGGCAAACGCGCCCTCCTCTCCCGCGAGCGCCGACAACGATTCATCGGATGTCACGTTTTCACTGGGTCGCTGCGCCGGCCCTCCTCGCCCACCCGCCCGCCCTCGCCCTCGCCTCCGCCCCGCTTGCCCCCCGCTGCCGTCGCGCTTCAACCTTTCCGCGATGCCGACGACGATTCTGCCCATCGCTGCCGTTTCGTTTCTGCTCCTCGGCGGACTCGTCTGCGCGACCAACGCGTGGTGGGCGTTTCAGGTCGCGTTTCGCGGCAGCCGTGCGTCGGCCGTCCCGCTCATCGGCGCCGCCTTCCTCGGCCTCGGCCTGCTCCTCCTGCCCGCGACGCGCCCGTGGTGCTGGGTCGCCGTCCTGCTCGACGCCGGCACGCTCCAACTCCTCCGTGTGCTGCCTGCGATCATCCGGGAAAACCGCCGCACCAGTCCCGCCCAGCTGCTCGCCGACTACACCGCCGCCGACGGCGACCGCATCGTCTCGCTGCGCCTGTATCGCACGGGCGCCTTCGTGCTCTGCCTCGAGCGCACGCTCCCGCCCGGCACGACCGGCCTGAATCGCCGCAGCGACACCGGCGCGTGGCGGCGCGACGGGGCCGACCTGCACCTCCGCACCGAGGCCGAGTCCGGTTTCCTCCGCGCGACGCCGTCGCCAACCGGCGAGACGCTGCGCTTCCGGGCGACGTTGCCATCGTGGGAAAGCGCGCCGGAAACCGCCCTCGGCGCGCTCGCGTTTATCTCCGCCGCCGAGCCAGCGGCCACGTCTGCTAAAACGTAAACCAACCCGCTCTGCCGCGCCTGGCCAGTCGCGCCCTTGCGTTCGCCGTTACGGCAGCTCGTAGATCTCCACCAGCGCCTCGCCCGTCGCGCCGCCCACGCCCGACACCTGCGCGGTAAACGCCCCCGCCGGCACGGTGACGAGCAGCGCCGCGTCCTTGCTCGTGGCGTCCGGAAACTCAAAAGCCCCGGCCGCCGCGAACGCCGCCCGCGCCGGCGTCAGCGCGCCCCCGTCCGCCCAATTGTCGTTCGCCGCCCACAGCGTGCTGCGGCCGCCCTCGCTCAGAAAAAGCTCCACCTTCGGGTCGGCCAGCGCGCCGCTCACGCCGAAGCTCGCCAGCCGCGGCCCCACGCCGCGGATCAAGAGCCGTTTCGGCTGGTTCCCGCTGATGACGAAGCCCGCGATCAGCGTGCCGTCGCCGACGCCGGCGAAGTTGCGCGCCGAGAGATTCGTCAACCGCGCGGCCCCCGCGGGATCCGCATCGTAGACCTCGAGCAGCGCCACGCCGCCCGTTGTGCCGGCCGCGTCGAAAACATGCAGTGTCCGTGCGCCCGTGACGGTCGTGACCAGCGCCGCGTCTCGGCTCGCCGCGTCCGTCAGGTCGAAGGCGCCCGCGGCCGCGAACGCCGCCCGCAGCGCCACGGCGCCGCCGCTCGCCCAGTTGTCGTTGCTCGCCGTGATCGTGTCGCGTCCGGCCACGTCCGCGTGCACGTCCAGCCGCGGATCGGCCATCGCCCCGCTCACGCCGAATCCCGCCAGGGCGGGCCCGATGCCGCGCACGAGCAGCGGCTTCGCGCCGCCGCTCACCACCGTGCCGACGATCAGCGGCGCGGCCGTCCCGCGCGCCGTCCCGCGCACCGAGACGTTCGCGATGCGACCGGCGACCGGCGCCGCCACGGCCAACCGCGCCGGCCGGCTCACCACCGGCCCGTTGGCGTCGCTCACGATCACCTCGTAGTCGCCCGCCGCGGCCGCCGTCGCCGCACCGAGTCCGAGCGCGGCCGTCGTCGCACCCGCGATCGCGAGGCCGTTTTTCCGCCACTGGTAGCGCAGCGCGCCCGCGCCCGTCGCCTGCACCCGCAGCGTTGCGTCGGCTCCCGGCGCCACCGTCGTGCTCGCCGGGTGCTCCGCGATCGCGATCGTCTCCGACACCTCGATGGCAAAGCCCTCCGCCGGCGTGTTGACCATCGTCTGCAGCCCGCGCGCCGCCAGCTGCGCCGTGAAAAACTCCGCGTCCGCCCGCGTGCCTTCGGCATTGCCCCAGTGGATCGGGATCGCGATCCGCGCCTTCAGATCCAGCGCCGCGTCCACCGCCTCCTGCACCGAGTTCATCGTGAAGACCTGCCCGAGCGGGAGCATCGCCACGTCCACCGCAAAGGTCTTCATCTCGGGAAACCGCTCCGTGTCGCCCGCCTGGTAGATGCGCACGCCGCCGACATTCACCACGTAGCCCACGAAGTTCATCGCCCGCGGGTGGTTGTTTTTGACGACGTTATACATCGGCACCGTCTCCACTTCGATGCCCCCGAGCGTGAACCGCGCCCCCGGCGTCACCGCCTGCACCGTCGTCCCGGGAAACGCCGTCATCAGCGCCGGCACGCCCGGCGGCGACGACACGATCACCGTGCCCGGCTTCCGGATACGCCCGATCACCGCCGTCGACTGGTGGTCGCCGTGGTTGTGCGTCAGCAGCACGTAGTCCGCGTCCGCCGGCGAGGCGGTGATGCCGGTCGGATCGATGTAGATCACGGGGCCGTCGGTGACCGCGATGCGCACGGTCGCCTGCGTGAGCGCCTGCACGCGCGCGACGGTGCGGGCGGCGGCCAGCGGCACACCGACACCGAGGGCGACCGCGAGAAGGGAGAGGAGGGATGTTTTCATGGGGAAAAGTTTGAGCCAAACTACTCGCTCATTCTGAGCGCAGCGAAGAATCCACTCGGGGCCACCCGGCATCGTTTCGGGCGCGACCGCCTTGCGCCATGTTCGTTGCGCCGGTCGATGCGGATGGAAATCGCCGCGCATCATCGCACCACGAACGCCACCTCCACCGTCCCGCGCTCGATCCGGCGCGGCGCGCCGGCATGCACGTCCACGTCGAAGGTCTTGCCGATGTTGTTGCCCGCGAGATCCTCGATCGTCGTCCCGACGACCAGCCGGTGCTCGCCGCCGCGCCACGGCTGCGCCGGCACGAAAGTCCACCGCCGCTCGCCGTCCGCCAATGCCGCCTCGCCCGCGACCGCCCGGCCCGCGCCTTCCGCCACCGTGATCAACCGCAGCGCCAGCGCCTGGTCCATCGCCTCGTCGAACGTCACCGTCAGCGGCGCCCGCGTGCCCGCCGCCGGTGCCGTCACCGTCCAGCGCGCCGGGTCCGGCGGCGTCCGGTCCGCCGCCCCGACCGCGAAACGCTGCTCGAACCCCGCGCGCAGCGGTCGGCCCGCCGCATCTCGGATACCGGCACCGACGCTCAGCACGTAGCGCCGGCCCGCCTCGAACACCGGTCCGACGTCCTCGAGCGGCTTCACGCCGCGTTTGATCCGGCCCGGGTCGATCAGGAGCGTGAGGCGCGTCATCGAGGGGTCCCACAGTTCCTCGTCGAGCTCGAGGAAGGGCAGGTCGATCACCCGGCCGCCGTCCTCGCGCACCTGCACCTGGCCGTAAGTCGCGCCGCGGCTCATCGGC
>JBILLY010000678.1:0-3439 GCA_044375835.1 Opitutaceae bacterium | reverse complement strand
CGAAGGGGCCGCCCGGCTCACTCGTTGAATTCGTCGCGCTGCCGCGCGCGTTCGTCCTCGGCCTTGAGCTTTGCCGCCGCTGCCGGATCGACGGTCGCCTCGCGCTCGCGAAAGCGGCGTTCCCGCGCGCGCAAGTCTTCCTCGCGCTGCTCCAGCTCGATCTCCTTCTCCTGCTGGGCCTGCACTTTCTCGAACAGCTTCGCCTCGGACTCGTCGAGAAACTGCTCCCGCTCGCGCAGTCCTTGGCGCGCTTCTTTCAGGGAAACCTCCTGCCGCTCGAGCTCCGTCCGCAGATGCTCGAGCGCCGCCTTTTCCTCGGGCGAAACCGTTGCCTGCGGCGAAGGGGCGCGCCGCGCCGCCGCGAGCAGCTTTTCGCGCGCGAGCAGCACGGCTTCGATCTCGGCGAGATCGCGCTCGCGGTCGGCGAGGCGCGCTTCGTTGTCCTCGACGAGCCGCTCCCGCTCGGCGAGCGCCATCTCGAGCGCGCGCAGCGAGCGCTCGAGTTCGGCAATGCGCACCGACTCGGCGGCCGGCGCCGCAACGCCCGGGAAGGGGGCGCGCGTGGCCGAGACGATCGCCTTGATCGTCTCGCGCGCGGCGGCGGTAGCTTCGGAGACCTCGAGGGGCGAGTGGCTCGGCGCGGGCCGGCGGCGCAAAGAAAGCGTCACGGGCACGGGCGCCTTGAAGGCCGGCGCGCGGGGCGACGGCGGGGGCGGCTGGGGATTCGACATTCCGCGGAAAGCTACTTCCGGCTGAACCAGCTGAAGAAGCCCTTTTTCTTGGCCGGCTCGGCGGCTTTGGCGGCGAGCCGCAGGTGCGGGCGCAGCAGGTCGGCGGCGCGTTTCTCGAGATCGGGTCGGCCGAGCGCGACGCAGTGCCGGGCGAGCGAACCGCCGGCGTTGAGGTCGGCCTCGATGGCGGTCAGGTCATCGCGGAACCAAGTCGCGGCCATCTCGGCGCGGACCGGTCCGTCGGGCGCGGCGGCCGCCTGCCCCATGGCTTCCACGAGGTGCAGGCCCTTGTGGCCCCGGCGAAACGGCAGCACCTCCACGAGCGCGCCTTCGTCGACGTGGGAGAGCGCGTTGAGCAGTTTCCGGAAATCGCCGCCGACGATCACGTTTTGCGCCATGCCCTGCGCGAACACGGCGAACTCGCCCAGCGTCGAGAGTTTTTCCAGTTTGCAGAACTCGAGCGTGCCGGGTTCCAGCGCGGTGAGCGCCATGGGGAAATTCTCCGGGATGCCGAGCTTGGCCAGGTTCTTGAGCAGCGGATTGTCGCGCTCCGCCGACGCCTGCGTCTGCTCGACCATCTCGCCGAAGGGACTGTCGAAGGCCAGCGTCTCCTTCAGGATGGCCACCAGTTGGTCGATGCGCTCGGGCTTCTGCCCTTTCAGCTGCAGCAGCTCGACGACCTCGTCGAACGGCAGATCGATGTAGGTCGCGGGGGTCTCGTCCTTGCCCTTGATCGGCCACTCCGGGCCGTCGAGGTTCTGGGCGAGGCTGTTGAGCGAGGTGTCGACCATGATCGAGGTGGCGAAGGCGCTGCGCACTTCGTCCCAATCTTTGGCGGTGGATTTCATGGGGCTGGAAGAAAAACGGAGGGGACCGCCGCCGCGGACTCAGCTCTGCACGTGCGAGACGATCTCGTTGGCGAGCTTGCGGTAGTCGGTGATGACGTTGTCGCCGGTGGGACCGGCGTCGGCGGCCTCGGCGCTGACGAGCGCCACGGGCAGGCCGAGCGCGACCGCGCGGCGGACGACCATCGCGTCGCGGATCTGCGTGTCGAAGATCTTGGCGACGGGCGCGGCGCGTTTGGCGGTCTTGAATTGGTTCAACCGGAGCTGCATGCGCATCTTCGGCACCTCGATGTCGACGCCGGTCTTGATGGAGTTGAACACGATGCCGTGCACCTGCGCCGGCGCGCCCATCGCCGCGCGGCGGAAACTGGCGGAGAGCTGGTGGAATTTCAGCAGCTTCTCCACCAGGAGCGTGAACCCGATGAGGCTCAGCGCGTCGGGATTGGCCGGCACGTAGATCTCGTTCGAGGCGAAGACGCCGCACTGCGACGCGCGCAGGATGTTGGGCGGGCAGTCGAAGAGGATGAAGTCGTAGTTCGCCTCGATCGCGGCGAGCTGCTCGTAAAACACGAGATACGGCGGGCGCTTCGGGTCGCCCGTGTATTCGTTTTCCAAATCCACGAGGTTGAAGGTCGTCGGCACCAGATCGAGGCCGGGCAGCAGTTTTTCCCCGGTCTTTCCCTCGACCACGTTTTTCACGACGAGGTCTTTCACCTGCGCGCGGCCCGGATCGAAGATCGAGTAGATCGCGCCCTCGCCGGTGGCGTTGATCTTGTTCCAGCGGTCGAGCTTCAGCAGCCAGATGCTGGCGTTCGATTGGGTGTCGAAATCGAACAGGAGGACGCGCTTGCCCATCTTGGCGAGGGCGGCGGCGGTATTGACGATGAGGGACGTTTTGCCGACGCCGCCCTTGTAGTTGATGAAGCTGATTTTGCGCGCCATGCGGGATGCCCGTTGACAATCCGGACGAGAGGCGGGTGAACATGCGACCCCGTCTCCCGAGGCGCCAGACAAAAACCGGCGCGCGGAGCATTACCGAATTTTTCGCCGCCGTGAACAAATCCGCCCTGCGCGAGGCCATCCTCCGCGAACTGCGCCAGGAACTGGCGCGCCAGACCTCCGCCGCCCAACTCGCCCGCGACGAGGCCATCAGCGAGGAAAGCCGGCCCGAGAACAAGTGGGACACCCACAGCCAGGAGGCCGCCTACCTGGCCGAAGGCCAGGCGCGCCTCGCCGCGGAGATCGGCGCCAACATCGAGTTCTACTCCGGCCTCGCGCTGCCCGACTTCGCTCCCGATGCCGCGATCGCCGTCGGCGCGCTCGTGCAACTCGAGGCCCGGGGCCAGCCCGCCTGGTATTTTGTCGGCCCCCGCGCCGGCGGTCTCGAACTCAAAGTCGGCGCAGCGACCATTCTGGTGGTCACGCCGCCCTCGCCGCTCGGTCGCCAGCTGCTCGGCAAGCGCGCCGGCGACACCCTCGCCGGCGCCGGCCGCGGCGCACCGGCGCAACGCATCCTCTCCGTCGCCTGAACCGAAATCAGTCGCCGACGTTGAACACGATCGGCACCGCCATGCGGAAGGCCACCACCCGGCCGTGCCGGCGGCCGGGCTCGAAGACCCAGCGGCCGACCGCGCGCACCGCGGCGTCCTCGAAAACCGGATGCGTCGTCCGCACGGCGCGCGCGTCGCGCACCCGGCCCGTCTCATCCACGACAAACTCGACGAGCACTTCGCCGCCGAGGCCCTCGCGCCGGGCCGCGTAGGGAAACAGCGGGGCGGCTTGCAGGCGGGTGCGCGGCGGCTCGTCGAGGTCGCCGCTGCCGGCGATATGCGCACCGGCGCCGATCGTGCCCCGGCCGCCCTC
>JBILLY010000540.1:0-4050 GCA_044375835.1 Opitutaceae bacterium | reverse complement strand
GGCTGCGGCGCCGGCGGCTTCCTGAAATTTCTCCGCGAGAAAAACACCCTCGCCGGCCGCCCGCTCGCACTCACCGGCCACGACGTCGGCAGCTACGCCACGCTGCTCAAATCCAAAGATGGCTTCCGCATCCTCGACCTCGACGAGATCCGCCGCGAGCCCGCCGCTTCCTTCGATGTCATCAGCCTGATCGAGGTCATCGAGCACCTGCCCGAGCCGCTCCCGCCCCTCGAACTCATCGCCCGCCTGCTCAAACCCGGCGGCCTCCTGCTGCTCACCACCGGCAACCTCGATTCCCCCGCCGCCCGCCGCTCCGGCATCCACTACCGCTACTGCGTGCCCGAGATCCACGTCAGTCTCTTCACCCCTCGCACGCTCGCCCGCCTCTACGCCCGCGTCGGCCTCACCCCGTATCCGGTCCGCTTCGACGGCGCCGTCCGCTTCAAGGTCCTCAAGACCCTGCGCCACCGCCCCGTGCTCCTCGGCCTCGCCCGCGCCGCCCTCGCCCTCCCGCCCGTCGTCCGCGCCATCGACGCCGCCTACGGCGTCTCCGCCATGCCCTGCGCCGTCAAACCCGCCTGACCCCATCGTCCTCCCTCCGGACCTCCGACTCTCAGATCTCAAATCTCGGCTCTCAGATCTCAAATCTCAGCTCTCAGATCTCAGCCTATCCGCCTATTCCCTATCGCCCCTCGCCCCTCCTCCCCGCACCCAACCGCTTCCCGCCGTCCGAACCTCCCGCTCCCAACTCCCAGCTCTCCATCCAGCCCCCCTAGCCCATCGCCCGCCGCCCCTCGCCCCTCCGCCCCTCGCCCATTTTGCTCCTTCCCGCCGCCCGCCGACCCGTCCAGCGTCTCCCCTCCAGCCGCCCTCAGCCGCCCTTCTTCGCTCCATGTCGTCGCCTTTTCCGCCCATCGCCAACGGCGTCCTCTCCGTGGTCGTTCCGATCTACAACGAGGCCGCCACCGTGCGCACCGCCCTCGACGCCATCCTCGCCAAGTCCGTCCCCGGCTGGACCCTCGAGATCATTGTGATCGAGAGCAACTCGACCGACGGCACCCGCGCCATCGTCCAGACCTACGGCAGCCACCCGCGCGTGAAACTCATTCTCGAGGACCGCCCCCGCGGCAAAGGCCACGCCGTCCGCGCCGGCTTCGCCGCCGCCACCGGCGACGTCATTCTCATCCAGGACGCCGACCTCGAATACGATCTCAACGACTACGACATCCTCCTCGCTCCGCTCGAGTCCGGCCGCCAGTCGTTCGTCCTCGGCTCGCGCCACGGCCAAGGCGGCTGGGCCATCCGCAAGTTCTCCGACCAGCCCCTCCAAGCCCTCATCCTGAATCTCGCGCACTGGGGCTTCACCCTCCTCATCAACGGCTCCCTCGGCATCTGGCTCCGCGACCCCTTCACCATGTATAAGGTCTTCCGCCGCGACGCCATCGCCGACCTGACCTTCGAGTGCAACCGCTTCGACTTCGACTGGGAGCTGCTCATCAAACTCGTCCGCAAGGGCCACCTCCCGATCGAGATTCCCATCAGCTACAAGTCGCGCTCGTTCAAGGAGGGCAAAAAAATCTCCATGTTCCGCGACCCCGTCACCTGGCTCTGGGCCCTCGCCAAGTTCCGCTTCCGCCGCCTCTGACCGCCCGCCCGCGCGCCCGCCGTATCCGTTTTCCGGTTTCGCGCCGCCGCCCGGCCTCCCTCCACCCGCCCACCGGCCTCCGATCCCAACCACCGTGGAAAATCGGACGGCTGGAAACGAAATCACCCCCGCGGCTTGCCCGGCGGCCCGCGGCGCCAACCCCTCGACCCATGGCCACCGATCCGCGTCCCTCGATCCGTGCCCATCCGCGCCAGCCGTGGTTCAACTACCACTGTCCCGGTCGGCCGGAATGAAACCCGCCCGGCCCTTGCTCAAAATCTGAAATCCGCGATCTGAAATCCGCCCGCCCGCCGGGCCCGGCCCGCCAATCCGCCGCCTGACGCCCCCCGCCGCCGGCCTCTCGCCCCGGCGCCCGTCTCTCCACCGCCACGCGCCTCCGCCCGATATCCAGACTCCCTCATCGAAACCGCTCCGCCCCGACCCCATCTCCCCGCTTTCCCCGTCGTCCGCGTCTTCCACCTCTCCCCCGCCTTCCCCCCGCCTTCCGTGTCTCGCCTCGCCCTCCTGCTCTTCGCCCTCGTCGTCGCAGCCCTCGTGGCCGGCGCCCGTTGGGCGGCGCGCACCGGGCCCGCCTTCGCCGCGCTCCCCGCCGCCGTCGAAGGCAAGGTCGAGGAGGGCGGCGGCTGGTATCCCGGCGAACCGCTCGTCACCACCCGTCCCGTCCGCGCCTGGGGCACGCACACCGGCTCCGACGACCATCGCGGCGCCCTCGCCCTCGGCCCCTTCCCCGCCCCGCGCCGCCTCCAGTTCGCCGTCGGCGGCTACCCCGCGCTGCCCGGCAACACTCTCGCCCTCGAACTCGTCGCCACCCGCGAACGCCTCCCGCTCCGCGTCGCGCCCGATGTCGGCGAGCGCTGGCGCCTCGTCGCGTTCGATCTTCCCGCCGCCTGGCACAGCCAGCCCGTGGTCCTCCATGCCGTCGACGCCGCCGGCGGCCCCGGCGGCTGGCTCGCCGTCAGCGAGCCCATCCGCGGCGGCCGCGCCGCCGCCCACCACGCCTTCCTCATCTCGCTCGCCGGCTTGGCCGCCAACGCCCTCCTCCTCGCTCTCCTCGCCCTCCCCGCCCTCCGCTGGCTCGCCGCCCGCGATCTCGTCGCTCCCGCCTGGCAACCCCTCGCCGCCGCCGCCGCCGTCGCTGTCGCCGCCTACCTCGCCTTCTGGGCCTATTTCGCCGCCGCCTGGCTCGGCCACGCCGTCACCACCCTCCTGATCCTCGCCGCCCTGGTCGACGTCCTCCGCCGCCCGGTTTCGCTCTCAGCTCTCAGCTCTGGGCTCTCAGCTCCGGCGGCCTCCGCCGCCCTCCGCCACGTCGCCCTGCTCACGGCCGCCGTCGGCGTCTTCTACCTCGCGCTCCTCCACCTCTACCCGTCGCCGCTCAGCTTCGACGACCTCGCCGGCAACCGTTTCCGCGAACGCCTCCCGTCCGACAGCGTCCTGCCCTACGACCTCGCCTCGCGCCTCCACGCCGGCCTCACGCCCACCGCGCCCGAGGCCGAATGGCAGTCCAGCGACCGCCCCCCGCTGCAGAGCGGCTGGCAACTCCTCGGCTGGAACGCCACCACCCTCCTCGGTCTCGAGGCCCGCACCGCCTCCGGCACCGCGGCGATGTGGTTCCAGCTCCTCTGGATCCCCGCCGTCTACGGCCTGCTCCGCACCTTGCGCCTCGCGCCCGACCGCGCCGTCGCCTGGACCGCCGCCCTCTCGCTCTCCGGCTTCTTCCTCCAAAACACCGTCTTCACCTGGCCCAAGCTCGCCTCCGCCGCCTTCATGCTCGGCGCGTGGGCCCAGTGGTTCGCCCCGCCCTCGGGCCAGCGGCGCCGCGCCGACTACATCATCGGCGCCGCCCTCGCCGCCCTCGCCTGGCTCGCCCACGGCGGCGTCGCCTTCGCCCTCCTCGCCCTCGCCCCCGCCGTCATCGCCGCCTGCCTCCGTCTTTCAACTTTCAACGTTCAACCTTCAACTCCAGCCCTCCGCGGCTGGCTCCTCGCCGCCCTGGTCTTTCTCGCCTTCGCCGTCCCGTGGCTCGCCTACCAGCGCCTCTACGAGCCGCCCGCCAACCGCCTGCTCAAGTGGCACCTCGCCGGCCAGGACACCCGCGATCCCCGCACCCTCGGCGAAACCCTCCGTGCCAACTACGGCGCGCTCACCTGGTCCGAAATCGCCGACCGCAAGCTCGCCAACCTCCGCGTCCAATTCGCCGGCAACTGGCGCGCCCTCGGCGATTTTTCCGCCCGCGACGCCTCCGCCCGCCGCTCGGACGAGTTCTTCTTCACCTTCCGCACGCTCGCGTGGTGGGTGCTCGGCGCCGTCGGCCTCGGCGTCGCCCTGTGCCGCCGCTCCGGCCGCGACCTCCTCGCCCCCGCCGCCCGCCTCCCCCTCGGCCT
>JBILLY010000539.1:0-4055 GCA_044375835.1 Opitutaceae bacterium | reverse complement strand
GGTGCTCGACGTGAACCTGACGAGCGCGTTTCTGGTGTCGCGGGCGGTGGTGGGCGGGATGCTGCGGCGCAGGTCGGGAAAAATCATCAACATCTGCTCGCTCAATTCGGAGATTTCCCGGCCGACGATCGCGAACTATGCGGCGGCGAAGGGTGGTCTGAAAATGCTGACGCGCGCGATGGCGGTCGAGTGGGGTGGGCGCGGCGTGCAGACCAACGGCATCGCGCCCGGTTACCTGAAGACGGACATGACGGGAACGCTCACGATCGATCCGGTGTTTGATCGCTATATCTGCACGCGGACGCCGGCGGGACGTTGGGGCGAACCGCGGGAGTTGATCGGGGCGGCGGTGTTTCTGTCGGCGCGGGCGTCGGACTTCGTGAACGGACAGATCCTGACGGTGGACGGCGGGCTGTTGGCGGCGTTGTGAGGCGCGGGCGGTTCAGCGTGCCGGGGCCCAGCGCACGGGTTGGGTGACGTCTACGCGCACGACGGTGTCGTTGGCGGCGGCGGGGACGCCGCGCAGCGAGCCGCGCGCCACGGCGGCGTCGAGGGCGGCGCGGAGGCGCCGGACGACGGCGGGGTTTTGCGCGGCGACGTCGGTGGTTTCGGCGAGATCGGTTTCGAGGTTGTAGAGTTCGGTGAGGCGGGGCTGGCCGCGGGATTTGGCGAGTGTGTCGCGGTTGCGGAGGACGAGTTTCCACGGGCCTTCGCGATAGGAAAACTCGCCGTCGACGGAGTGGTTGATGAGGGCGGGGCGCCGGGGAGCGTCGGATGCGCGGCCGAGCAGCGCGGCGGCGAAACTGAAACTGTCCTCCGCGGCGGAGGCGGGCAGGGCCGCGCCGGTTAGCTCCGCGGCGGTGGCGAAGAAATCCGTCAGGCAAACGGGGGAGGTGCTCGTCGCGCCGGGGGCGACGCGACCGGGCCAGCGGGCGATGAGCGGGACGCGGTGGCCGCCTTCCCAGATGTTGCCCTTCCAGCCGCGATACTGGCCGCTCGGCCGGTGTCCTGCGGCGACGAGGCGGTCCCAGCCGGTGTAGCCGGAGTGGCCGTTGTCGGCCGCGAAGAGCACGAGCGTGTCGGCGCCCGCGCCCGCCTCGTCGACGGCGCGCACGATTTCGCCGACGGCCCAATCGGTTTCCATGATGAAGTCCGCGACGGGCGCGATGCCGCTCTTGCCGCGCCACGCCGCGGAGGGGGAAACCGGCTCGTGCGGGGACGTGAGGGGGACGTAGAGGAAAAATGGTTTCCCGGCGACGGCCTGCGCGCGGATGTGCGCGACGGCGCGGCGCGTGAACTCGGGCAAGATCGCGTCGAAGCGCCAGCCGGGGGCGGCGGGGCTCTCGGCGAACGCACGGGGAAGCACGACACCCTGCGCGGCGTCGACGGTGTAGCGCGTGGTCGGCGGGGTGAGGATGCGGTCGTTCTCGATGAAGGTGAACGGCGGGAAGTTCGGCACATCGGTGCCGAAGTAGTGATCGAAGCCACGCGTGGTCGGGCCCGCGGCGACGGGCCGCGCGAAGTCCCAGGTGAGATTTTTCTGCCCGTTGCGCTCCTCGACCATGCGACCCGGCTGCGGGCCCGGCCATTCCCAGCCGAGGTGCCATTTGCCGATGCACGCGGTGGTGTAGCCGCGGGTGCGGAGAAACGACGCGACGGTGGGGCGGTCCGCGGCGATGAGCGGCGGTTCGTAGGCGGCGAGCACCCACTCCTGCAACCGCGTGCGCCACGCGTAACGGCCGGTGAGCAGGGCATAGCGCGTCGGCGTGCAGACGGCGGAGGCGCTGTGGGCGTCGCTGAAACTCATGCCCTCGCGCACGAGGCGGTCGAGCGCGGGCGTCGCGAGTTTGTTCGCGGGATAGTGGGCGCGGATGTTTCCCACCCCGAAGTCGTCGGCGAGGATCAGGACGATGTTCGGCGCGCGGGGGGCGGCGGCGCGGGCCGGGGCGGAGGCGGCGACCATGGCAACAAGCATGGCCACGGCGAGGGCGGGGCGGAGGGGCATGGCGGAGCGTCGCGGCGTCTGCGGGAAAGAGTCAACGCGGTGCAATCGACCTCGCGTCGCCGGCGGCGGTGGCCCATCACGAGACCGCCGGACCGATGGTCGGTCGCGGCGACCCCACCCCACCATGAGACGGATCGTCCTGATCTTCGCCTTGCTCGCGCTTGCCCCGCTCCGTGCCGCCGATCCCGCGCCCGCCACGGGCACGGTCGAAGGCCGGGTTTTCAACCGCGCCACCGGCGCCAACCTCGAACTCGCGCGTGTGACCGTGGACGGCACGGCGCTCGAAGTTTTCACCGATGCCGACGGCCAATTCCGGTTGGCCGGCGTGCCCGCGGGGGCGCGGCAGGTGCGGATTTTTTATACCGGACTGGGCGCAACGACGCATCCGCTCGCGGTCGCGGCCGGGGCGACGACGACGCGGGAATTTGCGCTCGCGGGCGGAGGGCGGAGCGACAGCGCGGCGCCGGGCGCCGGGCCGATCAAGCTGGCGGAGTTTGTCGTGGGCGACTCGCGCGAGATGAGCGGGACGGCGATCGCGATCAACGAGCAGCGCTTCGCGCCCAATCTGAAAAACGTGGTCTCGGTGGACGAGTTCGGCGATTCGCCGGACGGGAACGTCGCGGAGTTCCTGAAATTCCTGCCTGGCGTGACGATGAACAGCGCGCGCGAAATCTCGCTCGACGGCGTGCCCGCGGCCTACGTGCCGGTGACGATCGCCGGGTTCAGCGTGGCGAGCCCGATCGGCAACGGCGGCGACGGTGGCACGGGCAGGAGCAACTCGATGGACGTGTTCACCACGGGCAACTTGTCGCGGATCGAAGTGTCGTTCTCGCCGACGCCCGAGTCCGAGGGTGCGGCGCTGGCGGGCTCCGTGAACATGGTGCCGCGCAGCGCATTCGAGCGCACGCGGCCGGTGTTCAATGCGAGCGCCTACGTGTCGCTGCTCAACAACGGCCGCGATTTCCACCGCGGGTCGCCGTTCCGGAAGGTCCACCCCGGCGTCGATTTTTCGTGGGTGGTGCCGGTGAACAAGCGGTTCGGTTTCACGCTTTCCGGCGGAAGTTCGGTGCGCATGACGGACACGCCGGTGATCCAGAATGTGTGGCGCGGCGGCGGCACGGCGACGAACGGCGCGGCGTATCTCCACACGCCGGTCGGCCAGCCCTACCTCTCGGCGCACGTCGCGCAGGCGACAGGGCGCAAAGCCGCGCGCGACGCGCTCGCGGGGACCTTCGATTTCAAGCTCTCGCCCCGCGACCGGCTCGCGCTGGGGCTGCAGTATTCGTCGTTCGACGTCGTGATCGATCACGTGACGCTGACGTGGGACGTGGGGCGCGTGGCGGCGGGGCAGTTTTCCACCTGGGCGGTGCGCGGGGCGGTCGGCCAGGGTTTCGTGCAACTCGGCACGACCAGCAGCCTGCGCGAAAACTGGAGCTACCTGCCCACGCTCACTTGGCGGCATGACGGCCCGGTCTGGAAAATGGAGAGCGGCGTCGCCTACGCGCGGGCGCGCAACCGCACGCGGAACCTCCAGGACGGGCTCTTCGGGACGACGACCGCGCGGCGCGGCAACGTGACGGTGGCGTTCGAGGAGGTGGGCTACCAGCGGCCGGGCCGTATCACCGTGACGGATGGCACGACGGGCGGGCCGATCGATCCGTTTTCCCTCGGCAACTACGTCGTGACCGCGGCCAACGGCTCGATGCGCGCGACGGACGACACGCGTCGGAGCGCCTACGCCAACGCGCGGCGCGATTTCCTGTGGCGCGTGCCCGCGGTGCTGAAAGCGGGGCTGGATGTGCGGCAGGTCGAGCGCGACGGCCGCGGGTTCGGTGCGGCCTACACCTACCTCGGGCCCAACGGCGTCGCGAGCACCACGACGGCCGGCAGCGACGACCTCGCGCTGCCCTTCGCGAATCCCACGCACGGGCAGCGGATCTTCGTCAACGGCTACCCGCGCATCCACGGCATCTCGAGCGGCGCGCTCGCCGCGCACCTGCAGGCCAATCCCGCGCAGTTCGGCGCGCCCAATGCCAACACGCGCTACCGG
>JBILLY010000538.1:0-4056 GCA_044375835.1 Opitutaceae bacterium | reverse complement strand
TTGATCTGCACTTGGAAGGCCGACTGCGCCCGTCCGTCCGGATCGCCGTCCGGGATCGCCCGCTGCCAGAGCGTGCCGAACGGGATCGACTGCGCCACCTCCGCCGCCCCGCCGAAATGATCCGTGTGCCAGTGCGTGATCACCACATGGTCGATCCGCGTCAGGCCCGCCGCCCGCGCCGCCGCCACGATCCGTCCCGGGTCGCGCCCGCCGGGATTGCCCGTGTCGATCAGCACCGATTCGCCGGCCGGCGTCACGATCAGCGTCGAGCCGCCCCCTTCGGAATCGATCCAGTGGAAATCCAGGGTGCCCGTCTTTTCGTCGGCGCGGCCGGGCGCGGTGCAGGCCAGCGCGACCAGCGCGGCCCAGGTCGTTCTCAGGGGAGTTTTCATGGGGTGGGGAATGAAACGATCACGCGGACGCCGCGCCCGGTCCCGGCGCAATCCACCTCGGGCAAACGCGCCGCCACAGCCGGACCAGCGTCGGTCCGCAGCCGGCCGTCAGCTCTTCGTGTAATAGGCGTTCACCTTGTCCGCGACGTCGCGGAAACCGATGTCTTCGCTGTAGATCACCTTGAACTCCTCGATCGCCAGCTCGCTCTTGCCCATGGCCTCGTAGCACGCGCCGAGTTCGTAGATGATCTCTTTCTTCGTCTCGTCCATCGTGCTCAGCTCGTTTTTCGCGAGCGTCAGCTGCGCCACCGCGAGGTCGAAGAGCCGCTTCGCTTTGAAACACCGGCCGAGGCCCACGAGCGAGACCACCCGCACCGGCGGGCCTTTTTGCGCCTGCTGGAACTGCGCGATCGCCGCGTCCGTCTGCCCCATTTCGAGCAGCAGCGCGCCGAGCGCATACCGCGCGGGATAGTCGTTCGGGTATCGCTCCACGTAGCGTTTCGACTCCGTGAGCTTGAATTCGCCCAGCTCGCGCTTGGCGGCCTCGAGTTTGGCCAGCGCCGCCGGATCGCCCGGCGCCGCGGCCACCGCCGCCTCCGCCTCCTGCGTGTGCTTTTCGACCACGGCCGTGGCCAATTCCGACTCCTGCTTTTCCAACGCGGCGTCGGTCTTGCCCACGGGCTGCTGCCGGGCTTTGCGCACCCACGCGAGCGCCTGCTCGAGGTTGCCCATCTGTTTGTAGGCCTGCGACACCGACCGGTAGTGATTCAGGTTGTTCGGCTCCTTCGCCACCTTCGCCAGGGCTTCGTCGAGCAAGCGCTGCGTCATGGCATCGCCGGTCACGACCTTCGCCGCCTGCTCCAGCGACACCGCCTGCGCCTCGTCGCGCAGCTTGTCGCGGAAGCTCTCTTTGTTTTCCCAATTGTGCTTCGTCACCGTCTGCGCGACGGACGCCTTGCGCATCAGCGCCTGCGCATCCGCGTCGGTCGGGCGGGTCCGCAACACCTCGTCCGCCATCTTCAGCGCGTCCGCGGGCTTGCCGGCCGCGAGCAACGCCTCGCCCAACGCGAGCAGGTTGGCCCGGTTTTCCGGCTCCAGTTCGCGGACCGCCTCGAGCGCAAACGCCACGGTCTCCGGAAGCCCCAGCGCGCCCGCCGCTTCCGCCAGCAACTTCAGCGCCGCCACATTCGAGGGATCTTTCGCCAACATCGTCTCCGCGGACTCCAGCAACTTCGCCGGATCCTTCTTCCCGCCGCCGAACATGAACGGCGCCGCCGACAGTCCGCTCAGCGCCCGCCCCATGAAGCCGCCGGTCTTGCCCCGGGTCGCCCGCAGCTGCGCGACGCGCTGCAGCCGCCGCACCGGCAGGCAGCCCGGCTGCATCCGCAGCACCTGCGCGGTGACCTCGAGCACGTAGTCGAGATTGCCCCGGTCGAGCGCGACACGCGCGTTTTCGATCAGTTTTTGGTGGCGGGGATCCAGCGAGGCGACGGAAACTTCGGGCATAAGAAAACCGCAGCGAAAGCGTCGCTCCGGGAGCGGTCAACCCCGGACACGGATTTCACCGGGAAACCCGCGCAACCGCGCAAGAATTGCGCGGCGGACACCGCCACGACGCGTCGCGCCGGCAATAGTTTCTCCGGATCGCGCGATCGCGCGCCCGCTCCGGCCGCCGGACCGCGGCTCAGCCGATCTCGAGTTCGCGCCGCGCCGCCGCCTCCAGCCGCGCCAGCCCCCGCCCCACCGTCCCGTCGTCCGGCCCCTCGACCAGCAGACGCAGCTTCGGCTCCGTGCCCGAATAGCGCACCAACACCCGCCCGGCGTCGCCGAGTTCCGCCTCCAGCGCCGCGATCTCCGCGGGCAACGTCCGCAACGTCTCCAACGGACGCTTCTCCCGCACCCCGAGCGCCGCCGTGCGCTGGGGAAATCGCCGCAGCACCCGGCGCAACACCGAAAGCGGTTGCCCCGACCTCCGCACGGCGTCCAGCAGGCGCAACGCCGCCACCAGGCCATCCCCGGTCGTCGCCGCATCCGCGCAGATGATATGCCCGGAGGATTCTCCGCCCAGCGCGGCCCCTTCGGCCCGCATCCGCTCGATCACATACCGGTCGCCCACCGCCGTGCGCACCACCCGTCCGCCCGCCGCGCGCACCGCCGCGTCGACGCCCCGATTGCTCTGCACCGTGACGACCAACACGCCGTTGGCCAGCGTCCCCCGTGCCAGCGCGTCGGTCGCGAGGATGGTCAGAATCTCGTCTCCGTCCAACACCCCGCCGCGTTCGTCGCAGACGACGCAGCGGTCGCCGTCGCCGTCATGCGCGATGCCGATGCGCGCACCCGTCTCGACCACCCGCGCCGCCATTTTCTCCGGATGCTCGCTTCCGACACCCGCGTTGATGTTGGTCCCGTCGGGCGCATCCCCGATGCCCCGCACCTCGGCCCCCAGTGCCCGCAAAGTCGCCGGACTCGTCGCGCAGGTCGCTCCGTTGGCCGTATCGAGCACGATGGACCAACCGCCCAGCGCGCCCGCCGGCAACAACGTCGCCGCCGCCGCCGCGTAGCGCTCCGCCTCTCCGTCGCGCCGCGACACCAACGCCGCCGGCCCCGCCGCCGCGTCCGGCAGCAATGCCTCCACCGCCGCCTCGTCGGCATCCGTCAACTTCGCGCCGTTCGCACCGAAAAATTTGATGCCGTTGTCCCCGGCTGGATTGTGCGAGGCGGTGATCACCACGCCGAGTCGCGCGCCCGCGGCCTTCACCGCGCGCGCCACCGCCGGCGTCGGCAGCACGCCCAGCGAAATCGGCTCCGCCCCCGCCGCCAGAAGTCCCCGCGCCATTCCCGCTTCCAGCACCCGCCCGGACGCGCGCGTGTCGCGTCCGATCAACACCGGCCCCACGCCGCGCTCCAGCCGCCGGTCGACCGCGAGTCCATCCGCACTGTCCGGCGCCCGCCGCCGCTCGCCGCCGCCGGCGAGCCACCGCGCCGCTGCCTGGCCGAGTCGCGCCGCGAAGTCCGCGTTGATCACGGCTCCGCCGAACACCCCCCGCACCCCGTCCGTGCCGAAGTATTTCCGTTTCACGCGGAGAAGAACTCCCGGGTCGCTTCGATTTTCCGTTTCACCGCCCCGCCCAGCAGCTGTTCGCGGGCCAACCCCAAACCGTCGCGCACGTCCGTCGTGCGGCCCACGATCCACAGCGCGACCGCCGCATTGAGCACGATCGTGTCGGTCAACCCGCGCGGACCCCGTCCGGCCAAAACCGCGTCCACGACCGCCAGATTCGCCGCCACGTCGCCGCCCGCCAAATCCGCAAACTGCGCCTCCGGCAGGCCGAAATCCGCCGCGCGCCATTCCCCGTCCACCGCGGCCAGTGCCCCAAAACCCCGCACGCGGTTCACCGTCGCCGTCGTGAGTTCGTCGATCCCGCGCCCTTCCCCGATCACGCCATGGGCGGCCAGGCCGCTCTTCGCCCCGAGCACCGCCAGCGCCCCCGCCAACGTCGGCACCGACGCCGCCGAAAACGTCCCCAGCAGCACGTGCGCCGGCCGGCCCGGATTGATCAGCGGGCCGAGAATATTGAAAACCGTGCGCTCCCCGCGCGCGGCGAGTGCCTTGCGGACGGGTCCGATGTGTTTGAACGTCGGATGGTAGGCTGGAGCGAAGAAG
>JBILLY010000536.1:0-4057 GCA_044375835.1 Opitutaceae bacterium | reverse complement strand
GACGTTGTAGCTGCCACCGCCGGTTCCGAACCAGGGATTCGCGCGAAATAGTTTCCACGCCGCATCCCAAAGAATCGTCCGGCTGCGCTCGCCCCCGTCCGACACCAGACTCGCGACCCGGTCCCTCGCGCCCGGCACGTGGCGATAGGCGGCTCCGAGTGCGAGCGTGACTCCGACCGCGGCGATCGCCGCGATTCCCAACGTGCGCCTCCAGCGCCGGCGCCCCACCCCGCCCAGAAACGGCCACACGAGGCACGCCAGCCCGGCGGCAAGCCACGCGCCCCGGCTCACCGTCAACGCGAGCCCCAGCAGCAACACACCCGAGACCCACATCCACCACACCCGCACCGTCGCCGATCGTCCGCGCGTCCACGCGAGCACGCCCGAGATCGGCAGCAACAAAAGCAGCAAGCCGGCGAAACTGTTGGGAATCGCGAAACTCCCGCTCGCCCGCGCCGCATACTCCGGCGGCCGCACCCGGCCCAGCACCGCCCAGTCCGGTCGCGCGAAACACTGGTAGCACCCGAGGACCACTCCGACCAGCGCCACCGCCACCAGCGCACCGAAGACGAGGCGCCGCGGCCCGCGGCCGGCCACGCCGTTCACCACCACCCAAAAGACCGCGGCCAGCTGCAACCAATCGAACCAATCCCGCCACGCCAACCACGGCACCGGCGAGACCCAGGCGCAGTTGCCCGCGGCATAAATCAAAAACGGCACCGGCAGCCACCCGGCCGGATGCCACCGCCGCGCCGCCGGACGCGGATCGAACGCTCGCCCGAGAAGGCACACCGCCACCATCGCCGCCGTGAGCCCGCTCGTCGCCACCCGCACGCCGGCCGGATACCCGCCCAAGCCGAGCGTCGTCCCGGCCAGCTGGACGCCGAGCAGCGTCGCAAGCGACCACTCCCAGACCGAAGCACGACGATGTTGGCTGTGCGGGACCTCCACGACGACGAGACCGTGGTCGCGACCCTACCCGGCGTACATAAAAAAAACGGCGCCGCAATCGCGGCGCCGTGGGAAGTCCAAAGCTACACCGGCCAAGGCCGGCGCACTCAGGCCGTCGGGACAGACTGGATCGTCTTCAGAATCCGGCCGGCGACCAGATACGGGTCGGCGGCGGAGTTCGGGCGACGGTCTTCGAGATAGCCCTTGTAGCCATTGTTGACAAAGCTGTGGGGCATGCGGATCGAAGCACCGCGGTCCGCCAGACCGTAGCTGAACTTGTCGATCGACTGCGTCTCGTGGAGACCGGTGAGGCGGAGGTGATTCTCCGGACCATAGACGGCGATGTGCTCGTCGCGGAACTTGTTGAACGCTTCCATGAGCTTCTCGAAGTAGGCCTTGCCGCCGACTTCACGCATGAACTTGGTCGAAAAGTTCGAGTGCATGCCGGAGCCGTTCCAGTCGAGCGCCTGATTGAAGGGCCCGAGGATCGGCTTGCAGCGCCATTCGACGTCGATGCCGTAGCCTTCGCAGAGCCGGCTGAGGATGTAGCGGGCGACCCACATCTGGTCGGCGGCGCTCTTGGAGCCCTTGCCGAAGATCTGGAATTCCCACTGCCCCTTGGCGACCTCGGCGTTGATGCCCTCGAGGTTGATCCCGGCATCGAGACAGATGTCGATGTGCTTTTCGACGATCTCGCGCGCGACGCAGCCGACGTTCTTGTAGCCGACGCCGGTGTAATACGGGCCCTGCGGCGCGGGATAACCGCCCTCGGGGAAGCCGAGCGGACGGCCGTCCTTGTAGAAGAAATACTCCTGCTCGAAGCCGAACCAAGTGTCCGGATCATCCGGAATCGTGGCGCGGGAGTTCGAGGGGCTGGGCACGCCCGTGTGCTGGTAGCACTCGCACATGACGAGCACGCCGTTCTTGCGGGTCGAGTCGGGGAAGACCGCCACCGGCTTCAGCACGATGTCGGAGCTCTTTCCTTCGGCCTGCTGCGTCGAGCTGCCGTCGAAGCCCCAGTTCGGGAGCTCGGCGAGCGTCGGGAAGCTCGCGTAGTCCTTGATCTGGGTCTTGCTGCGCAAGTTGGCCAGCGGCGTGTAACCGTCGAGCCAGATGTATTCCAATTTGTATTTGGCCATAGGAGGATGAGTGCTTTGGGCAGGGTTGCGGCCTTCTTCGCCGTAGCGCGCGAAGGAGTTTCGCTGATTCACGACGCAGAAGACCGGCCGAAATTCAGCAGCTCATGTGCCAGTGGCAACTAGAAGTTCGGCGCATGACAAATTTCTTCGCCA
This sequence comes from Opitutaceae bacterium, assembly GCA_044375835.1. Taxonomy (GTDB): domain Bacteria; phylum Verrucomicrobiota; class Verrucomicrobiia; order Opitutales; family Opitutaceae; genus ER46. The sequence continues at coordinate 1,814 of JBILLY010000536.1, read as the reverse complement.
TGAACGGTATTTTTCCGGCGCCGGGCCCCCAGCCGACGCTTGCCAGCCCCGCCAAGCCGCCGAACCTACCGCTCTCGCATGCATGAAGTGAAAGATACGGCGCGCGCGTCGGTCCGGATCGGTTACGACGGCCGCGTCCACAAGACGTTTCGCGGCCATCAGGCACGGGAGCGCTTCGAACACGAGGTCCGGGTTCTCCGCCACCTCGAGGCCCAGGGCTGCACCTTCGTTCCCCGCCTCCTGGAGCTTGAGCCCGAGCGCCTCTACATGGTGACGTCCAACTGCGGCACCCGCGTCGATCAGCTCAACGCAGAACGCCAGCGCGAGGTGTTCGCCGAGTTGGAGCAGTTCGGCGTGCGCCACGAGGATCGGGAGCTGCGCAACATCACTTACCGCATCAGCGACGGTCGCTTCTGCGTCATCGATTTCGAGTTCGCGACGCTGCTCGACGACGGCACCGGCCACTCCATCTCCCTCAAGCCTTCCGGTTGATCATGATCCGAGCGCCCCGCTCCGAAGCCGGCCACCGCCCGGTCGAACTGCCCCTCGTCCGCTGGTCCGGCCTGACCCACGTCGGCCGCGTCCGCACCAACAACGAAGACGCCTTCCTCGCCCTCGCCGTTGACGGCCACGAGGTGCGCTACCTCGGAAAAACCGGGGAGTCCTCGCTGGCGCAGACGGATTTCGTCTTCGCCGTGTCCGACGGCATGGGCGGCGCCAAGTCCGGCGAATTCGCCAGCCGCATCGCCGTCGACCGCATCACGCGCCTCCTTCCCCAGGCCTACCGCCTCTCCGCCACCGGCATGGGCGTGGGCCACAGCGACGTGCTCGGCGAGCTGATCGCACAGATCCACCGAAACCTGCTCAACCTCGGCTATTCCTATGAGGAATGCGCCGGCATGGGCGCCACGCTCAGCCTGGGCTGGCTCACGCCGGATTGGTTCTACTTCGCGCATGTCGGCGACAGCCGCATCTACTACCTTCCGCACGACGGCGATCTCACCCAGGTCACCCACGATCACAGCCACGTCGGCTGGCTGCGCCGTGGCGGCAAAATCAACGAGCGCGAGGCGCGCACCCACCCTCGGAAAAACTCCCTCAATCAGGCGCTCGGCGCCGGCCACCAATTCGTCGAGCCCCACCTCGGGGCCGTCGGCTGCCGACCCGGCGACCGCTTCCTGATTTGCTCCGACGGGCTCATCGACGGCCTCTGGGATCGCCAGCTGGAAGAAGCCCTGCGGTCCGCCCCCCTCGCGGCGGCGAGCGCCGCACCCAGCCCCGCCCAACGACTTGTCGATGCCGCCGTCGACGCCTCCGGTCGTGACAACACGACCGCCGTCGTCATCGAATTGCACCCCTCGTCGGCCACCATCCCGCCCGTCGGATCGCCCCCATGAATCACCTGATCTTCGTCTACGGCACTCTCAAGCGCGGCTGCCGCAACCACCATCACCTCGCCGGTCAGAAATTCATCGGCGCCGCCCGCACGGTCCCGGGTTTTAGCCTTTACGACCTCGGCGGCTATCCCGGCCTCGTGCCGCACGCCGCCGACCGCGCGGGCGTCAGCGGCGAGATCTGGTCGGTCGACGCCGACGCCCTGCGCCGGCTCGATGCGTTCGAGGGCGTCCACGAGGGTCTCTACCGCCGCGCTCCGCTCGCACTGCAGGATCCGCACGCGACGACCGCCGTCGACGCCTACTTCTCGGCGATCGGCATCGACGGCCGCCGCGAAGTCGGCGCGGAGTGGCGCGAGTAGCGGCAAGCGCCGTCCGGCCGCGTCACGCCTTCAACGCCTTCTTCGGCACGCGCACGAC
>JBILLY010000535.1:0-4065 GCA_044375835.1 Opitutaceae bacterium | reverse complement strand
GCCGCCGGCACCATCCCCGCCTGGACCGGCGGCATCACCACGCCGCCCGCCGGCTACAAACCCGGCCAGCACCACCCGGATCTCTTCGCCGCCGATCAGCCGCTCTTCACGGTCACCGCCGCCAACGCCGCCCAATACGCCGCGCAGCTCACCGCCGGCCAACAGGCCGTCCTCAAGGCCTACCCGTCCTACAAGCTCGTCGTCTACCCCACCCGCCGCAGCGCCTCCAATCCCCAGCGCGTCTACGACGCCACCCGCGCCAACGCCGCCAACGCCAAGCTCGCCGCCGGCGGCAACGGCATCTCCGGCGCCGCCATCGGCGTGCCCTTCCCGATTCCCTCCTCCGGTCTCGAGGTGCTCTGGAATTTCCTTACCCGCTACCGCGGCGTCGCCGCCCTCCGCCTCATCGATCAGGCCGCCGTCGAGCGCGGCGGCGGTTACCAGCTCGTGAAGTTCGAGGACGAGTTCCTCTTCAACTACACCCGCGAGGGCATCACCGCCGCCGAACTCGAAAAGGACAACACCCTCATCTTCTTCAAGCAGGCCGTCACCGCCCCCGCCCGCCTCGCCGGCACCATCTTGCTCGCGCAGGAAACCATGGATCAGGTCAAGGAGCCCCGCCGCGCCTGGGTCTACAACACCGGCCGCCGCCGCGTCACCCGCGCCCCCAACGTCGCCTACGACAACCCCGGCACCGCCGCCGACGGCCAGCGCACCAGCGACCAGTTCGACATGTTCAACGGCGCGCCCGACCGCTACGATTGGACGCTCGTCGGCAAGCGGGAGATGCTCGTGCCCTACAACTCCTACAAGCTCCACAGCGACAAGGTGAAGGTCGCCGACATCCTCAAGCCCCTCCACCCCAATCCCGACCTCGCCCGCTACGAACTCCACCGCGTCTGGGTCGTCGAGGCCAAGCTCAAGCCCGGCACCTCCCACCTCTACAGCCGCCGCACCTTCTACATCGACGAAGACAGCTGGCAGATCCTCGCCGCCGACCAATACGACGCCCGCGGCCAGATCTGGCGCGTCTCCGAGGCGCACTGCATCAACTACTACGATGCCCAGACTTTCTGGAGCACCCTCGAAGTCCACCTCGACCTCCAGAACGGCCGCTACCTCGCCATCGGCCTCGATAACGAGAACAAGATGTATGACTTCAACCTGAAGCGCACCCCCGTCGACTACACGCCCGACTCCCTCCGGCGCGACGGCCTGCGCTGATTCCCCCGTAGGGCGGGTCTTCGACCCGCCCTTTTTTGTTCTTCGCCCCCGCGCCACCACCCGCGCCAACTTTCCCCGCCCCCGCGCGTCGCCTCTCTCGCCGCATGCCGTTCCTTCCCGCCTGCACCTGCCCGACCGTAACCGCATCGCGGTCGGCCAAGCCGGCCCGGATGGTAGGGCCGGCTCGCCGAGCCGGCCTGGGTTCCCGGCCACGCCGCCCCGCGCCCCCGTCCGTGCGCTCCGCCATCTTCCTCCGCCCGCGCTCCTCCCGCCGGATATGACCTTCCGCCTCCGCCGCGCGTCCCCGGCGCACCCGACCACCGTTTGCCACCGCGCGACGCGCCCCGCCCGCTCCACCCCGCCCGCTGGCCCGGCGCCGACCGCCCGCCGCACGATGACCGCCACCGCGCTCACGCTCCTCGCCCTCGCGCTCGTTTCCCCCCGACCCGCTGCCGCCGCCGGTGCCACCCCGTCGGCGTCGCCGCGGGTCCTCCTGCTCGATGGCGCCGCGCTCAACGACACGCTCGTCGCCGTGGGCGAGCGCGGCACCATTCTGCTCTCCGCCGATCAAGCCGCCTCCTGGCAGCGCGTTCCGTCCCCCGTCCGCGCCACCCTCACCGGCGTCACGCTCGCCCCCGTCCCCCCCGGCACCCCGGCCGGCGCCGGCTGGGCCGTCGGCCACGATGCCGTCATCCTCGGCACCGCCGACCTCGGCCGCACTTGGACGAAACAATACCAGGGCGAGAACTTGCAGGACTCGTTTCTCGACGTCCTCGCCGTCGATCGCCTCCGCGCCGTCGCCGTCGGCGCCTTCGGCCTCTACGCCGCCACGACCGACGGCGGCAAAACCTGGACGCGCCGCAAACTCACCAACGACGACTACCACTTCAATCGTCTCTCCCGCGGCCCCACCGGCACGCTCTACCTCGCCGGCGAACGCGGCACCCTGTTCCGCTCGACCGACTCCGGCGACACCTGGACGTCCATCGCCGCCCCCTACGAGGGCTCGTTCTACGGCGTGATGCCGCTCGACCGCCGCACGCTCCTCGCCCATGGCCTGCGCGGCCACCTTTTCCGCTCCGCCGACGACGGCCAGACGTGGCAACGCGTCCCGTTCACCGAGCCCGTCCTGCTCGCCACCGGCGCCCAGCTCCCGGGCAACACCCTCGTCCTCTCCGGCCAGGCGCGCTCGCTCTATGTCAGCACCGACTACGGCAAGACCTTCGTCGCCTCGCCCGCCGCGCTCCCCACCGCCGTCGCCGAACTCCTCGTCCTCCCCGACCACCGTCTGCTCGCCCTCGGCGAGGCCGGCGCCACCGTGATCTCCCTGCCGCGATGACCGCTCTCGAGAAATTCACCGCGTGGATGTTCCGCTGGCGCACGCCGCTCGTCTGCGTCTTCGCGCTGCTCACCGGCGTCATGGGCTGGTTCGCCGCGCACCTCCGTGTCGACGCGAGCTTCAACAAGACGCTCCCCACCGACCACCCTTACATCGCCACGTTCACCAAGCACCAGCGCGACTTCGGCGGCGCCAACCGCGTCATCGTCGCGCTCATGGCCCGCGAGGGTGACATCTTCACGCCGGAGTTTTTCGCCGAGCTGAAAAAGGTCACCGACGAGGTCACGTTTCTCCCCGCCGTCGAGCGCGCGCAGGTCCAGTCCCTCTTCACCCCCAACGTCCGCTACATCGAGGTCGTCGAGGATGGCTTCGCCGGCGGCAACGTCATCCCCGCCGACTTCGCGCCCTCCCCGGTCGCCTTCGCCAAGGTCCGCGAAAACGTCATCAAATCCGGCAAGCTCGGCCAACTCGTAGCCAACGACTTCACCGGCGCCATCGTCAGCGCCCAGTTGCAGGAGATCGATCCGCAGACCGGCACGAAGATCGACTACAACCGCGTCGCCGCCGGCCTCGAAGCCATCCGCACCCGCGTCGAATCCGCCACCGGCGGCGCCGTGACCGTCCACATCATCGGCTTCGCCAAAATCATCGGCGATGTGAGCGCCGCCGCCCGCGGCGTGCTTATCCTCTTCGGCGTCGCGATCGTCGTCACCACGCTGCTCGTCTGGAATTACGCCGGCCGCTGGAAACTCGCCGCCGCCCCCGTTCTCTGCTCCCTCGTCGCCGTCGTCTGGCAACTCGGCGGCCTCACCGCCCTCGGCTACGGTATCGACCCGTTCTCGATTCTCGTGCCGTTCCTGGTTTTCGCCATCGGCGTCAGCCACGGCGTCCAGAAGATCTGCACTTTCCGCAACGAGGTCTTCAAGGGCCAGGACGGCCCCACCGCCGCGCGCGCCGCCTTCATGCAGCTGATCGCGCCCGGCATCGTCGCGCTCATGACCGACACCGTGGGCTTCATCACGATGCTCGTGATCAAGATTCCGACGATCCAGGAACTCGCCATCACCGCCAGCCTCGGCGTCAGCGTGATCGTCATCACCAATTTCTTTTTGCTCCCGATCATCTTGTCCTACCTGCGCCTGCCCCCGACCTACGCCGCCTGGGTCGCCGCCCGCCGCGAAAAGGGCGACCGCCTCTGGGAGCGCCTCGCCAAGGGCATGAAACCGAAACCGTCGATGATCATCATCGTCCTCGGCCTCGCCCTCGGTGCCTGGGGTTACTGGCGCTCCGGCTCCATCCACATCGGCGACACCCAGGCCGGCGTCCCCGAACTCCGCCAAGACTCCCGCTACAATCAGGACACCCGCGTCATCACGACCAAGTTCTCCATCGGCGTCGATATCCTCTCCGTCATCGTCGAAACCGTCCCCAACGGTTGCGTCGACCACGAGGTCGTCACGCTCATGGACGAGTTCGAGGGCCACATCCGCCAGGTCCCCGGC
>JBILLY010000533.1:0-4066 GCA_044375835.1 Opitutaceae bacterium | reverse complement strand
GCGGGCGCGGATTGGGCGCGGAGCGGGGCGGCGGCGAGCAGCGCCACGAGGACGCCGGCAAACAGGGAAAGACGGAGACGGAGGGGCATGGCGGGGGAGGGGTTGGAGTGGGCCGGCCGGGGCGGGGTGACGGGCGCCTCCCCACGAGTTGCGGCTGCCGGGCCGACGTGGACGACGGCATAGTGCTGGTCCCCGGCGGGAACCGTAGCCATCCCGCGGCGCCGGGCGGAGAATGGAGCCGAGCGGTGAAGGAGGCTCGATCAGGTGGTCAGGACGCGTGGGCTTGGGCGCGGGCGATATCGCGGCGGATGAGGAAACGGTAGCCGCCCAGCAGCAGCAGCCCGGCGGCGAAGAAGCAGACGGAGATGCCGGCGAAGATGCCGCCGAGGCCGACATTGGCTTTCAGGTAGCCCGCCAGCAGGACGCCGCAGCCGCCGGAAGCCGTGGCGACGGCGTTCATGAGGCCGACGCCGGTGGAGCGATACTGCGGCGGCACGATTTCGCACTGGGTCGGGTTGTCGTTGGAGCTCGCGAGGCCGCGCATGAACGAGAACAGCGACACGCCGGTCGCGACGACGGCGAAGGTCGGCGTGCCGAGAAACAGCAGGAGGCAGGGCGCGCCGAGGAGGTAGAAGACGCCGTAGAGCAGCATGCGCCGGTGCGGGGCGCCACCCGCGACGCGGTCGGAGATCCAGCCGCCGGCCAGCACGCCGAGCACGACGGCGATCTGCAGCATGAAGGTGCCGGCGAAGCCCGCGGCCGCGAGCGGCATCGCGAACGTCTCCCGGAAATACAGCGGCAGCCAGGTGAAGAAGATCCAAATGCCGAGGCCCGAGAGCATCGATTCGCCGAGCAGCACCCAGTAGGACGGCACGCGCAGGACGTAGCGCGCGGCCGCGACAAACGAAGCGCGCGGTGCCGGGGTGGTGGCGGCATCCGCCGCGGGCGCGGCGGGCGGAGCCGGCGGCAGCATCCGGCGCGACAGCAACGCGAGCACGATGCCGGCGCCGCCGAGCACGAGAAACCCGGAGCGCCAGCCGTGGTGTTGGGCGAAGTATCCGGCCGTGCTGCCGCCGATCACCATGCCGGCGTTGGCGCCGATCTGGATGAAACTCATGGCGCGGGCGCGCGTTTCCGCGGCGTGATACGACGCGATCAGCGCGATCGCGGCGGGCAAAAACAGGCACTCCGCGAACCCCAGCGCGAGGCGCAGCGCGAGCAGCATCGGGTAGCCCGTGGCCGCGCCCATGAGCGCCGTCACGGCGCTCCACGCGAGCAGGCTGCCGACGACGAGCTTGGTGCGCGAGACGCGGTCGCCCAGACTGCCCGCGATGGGCGAGCCGAGGGCGTAGGTCCACAAAAACACCGAGCCGAGCAGGCCGAGCATCACGTCCGACGTGCCGAACTCCGTGCGCACGGCGGCCAGCACGGCCGACATCGCGGAGCGGTCGCCGAAGTTGAGCGCGGCGGCGAGCGTGAGGAACCACACGGCGCGCCAGCGCGGCTCGAGAAACCAGGGCGCGGGCTTCATGGCGGTGGCACGCGCAGGGCGTGGACGGCGGCGGTGCGCAGCCCAGGGGAATACTCGCCGCCCGCGATCAGCCACGCGTCGTCGGCGCGGACGACGGCCGCGCCGACGAGTCCGAGCGGCATCGTGCCGGCGGTCGACCAACGGCCGGCGGCGGCGTCGTAGTGCAGCACGTCGGCGGGAATGCGGTAGCGCTCGCCGAGCTCCCGCATGCGCGCGAAGTCGTGGCCGTCGGAACCGCCGAGGACGAAGGCGTGGCCGGGGCCGGCGGGCAGGACCGCGGCAAGGACGGCGCCGCGCGGGAGCGGGGCGGCGGGCGACCAGGTTTCTTTCGCGGGATCGAACAACCACGTGTCGCGCAGGTAATCGTCCTGCGATTTGGGCGTGCCGGGGAGGCCGCCGCCGTAGAGGAGGCGCGGGCCGGCGGGCGTCGTCACCGAAATCAGGATACCGCCGAAGCGCGGCGGGCCGGGCGGCGGCGGGAGCGCGGTCCAGCGCGCGGCGTGCCCGCCGGTCTCCGGCGGACGGGGATCGAGCCGCCAGAGCGTCGCGAGCGGGCCGGACGCGGACTCGCCCCCGGCGACGTAGAGGCGGTCGGCGGCGAGGGCGGCGGCGGGGTTGGCGCAGGCGGCGGGCAGGTCGGGCAGCGGTCGGCGGACGAGCGCGCCGGCGCGCGCGTCCCAGCGCAACACGAAGGCTGTCGCGAGCGGTTGCGTGCCGTCGTGGCCGCCGAGGCAGGCCACGCCGTCGGCGAGCGTGACGGCGGCGCCTTCGCCCATGGCGTGCGGCAAGCCGTCGGCGATGGTGCGCCACGGGGAGGGCCCCGAGGCGGCGAGCGCGCGAACGTGGACGGCGCGGTGGAAGGTTTTCTTGCCGCCGGCGACGGGCGGCACGGGGAAATTGGAGCCGCCGGCGAAGAGCGCGTGGCCCTCGCTCGCGCCGGCATACATGCCCTTCAGGCCGACGGGATCGGGCAGCGGGGCGAGGGCGCGCCAGTGCAGCGCGGGAGCCGGCGGCTCGGCGGCGCGGGCCGGCGCGAGCAGGGCGAGGGCGAGAAGCGGGGCGCGCGCGAAACGCAGGCCGCGATGGAAACGGTAGAGAAACCCGGAGGAACGCGCGTGCCTCGTCATTGTTGCCGCGTGGCCGCGGACGCGAGCGGGCGGATGGCCGACCGTGCGCCCGGGGGCGCGGCGACTTCACGTTCAGCGCTCATCGAGATGCGGCGCTCGCTCAGCGCGCGGTTGCGGCGGCGAGGCGGTCGGTGTCGGCGAGTTTGAAGCGGGCGCTGACGACGGAGTTTTTCTCCGGGCCTTCGCGGTATTTGATGTAGGTCGTCGCGACGAAGGTGCCGTCGGGGAGCAGTTCGAGGCCGGGGTAGCCGCAGTCGCCGCCCTTGTAGCTGTGGAGCAGTTTCACGCGGTAGGCGGAGCCGTCGCGACCGGCGAGGATGTCTTCGTAGCGACCGACCCACCCGACGAAATGGGTGGAGGTCGGGCTGCCGGGGCCGGTGTCGCGCATGACGACGACGAGGCGGCCGTCGGCGGCGTAGCGCGCCTGGTGGCGGTCGCCGAAGAGGCCGGGCGGGAGCGGCTTGGTCGCGGACCAGGTGCGGCCCTCGTCGTCGCTGGTCATGAAGAGGGCGACGCGCTGCTGGTTTTCGCGCATGAGGCAGAGCAGCTGGCGGCCGTCGGGCGAGCGGACGACGAGGGGCTCGCAGGGCTTGAGGCCCGGGAGGTCGAGGACGACGCGCCACGGGGCCCAGGTGAGTCCGCCGTCGGTGGAGACGGACTGGGCAAGGACGTTGGAGCGCTGCTCGACGGTCTCGCCGGGGCGGCGGATGTTGGTGAGGCCGAGGAGTTTTTTTCCGCCCTCGATCGGGACGATGGTGCAGAACGGCATCACGCCGACGAGGCCGAGGCCGCGCATGGGCGACCAGGTCTTGCCGTCGTCGAGGGAGTGGGCGGCGTGCATGTCGCCGCCGGGGCCGCTGCCGGCGTAGACGATGAGCCGCGCGACGCCCTGCGGATCGACGAGGCGGTAGATCGCGGGGCAGTTGCGGGTGTCTTTCCAGTTGGCGGGAACGTCGAGGAGCGGCGACCACGTGAGGCCGCCGTCGTCGCTGCGTTTGAGCGGGCCGCAGGGGCCGCCGTGGTTGATGGTCCAGACGCAAAACATCGTCTTGCCGTCGGGCAGCAGCACGGTGGTCGGGTGGCCCTGATAAACCTCCGCCGTTCCCTGCGCCACGATCACGTGCCGCGAGACGTCGCCGGACAAATCGACCGTCGGGGGAAACATCGGCCGCGGGGGGCGGACGGTTAGCGGCGGCGAAGCGCCGGCCGCGTGCGAAAGCGGCGCGCCGGCCAGCAGGGTGGCGGCGCAGGCAATGAGGGCAAGAGGCTGCGGCGGCATGGGGAAAAGGATTCCCTAATAAGCCAGCACGACCCCGCCTCGACAAGCCGTGGCTGCCGGTCTCCGCTGGAGCCCGGGCCCCCCGCCGGGCAATGCCTGCAGCGGGTTGGACAAGAAGTGCGGCGACCG
>JBILLY010000532.1:0-4074 GCA_044375835.1 Opitutaceae bacterium | reverse complement strand
GCATAGGCGGCGACGTCACCGGGACGGCGGCTTTCCGCTCGTGCAGGAACTGATAGTAGCACCATCCGGCCAACGCTCCGCCCAGATGGCTTGGTGCGGCGTAGCGGAACGGCAATTCCCGTCCGAGGAGGTCGACGATGAGCACGACCGCCAAGTCGATGGAAAGCAGGGCGGTGAGGAGCTGTTTCGGGCGCAGAGTGACCGGAAACGCAAAAAGCACGAGCAGACGGTATTCCCGGTCCGGATAGACCGAGGCGAACAGCGCCAGCAACGCGAAGGCACCGGCCGCCGAGCCGACCAGCACCTCGCCCGAGCCTTGGCGGGCCAGGAGCCAAGCGGCTGCTCCGATCATGTTGCCGGCGACAAAGAGAAGCACCATTCGCGGGGCGGACACGTGGGGCTGCAAACCCCGGCCGGCTAACATCACCCCCGCCACCACCGCGGCAAGATGCAGCAGATTGCCCGTGCTGTGCAGGAACCCGAAAGTTGCCAGCTTCCAGCCGGCGGCGACGTTGAAACCGTCGCCCGCGAGGCCCAGCGCCGCGGCAGCGGCGCCGGCGCCCGCTTTGCCGAGGTATTCGATCGCGATCTGACAGAGGAAGCCGGCGATCAACGCGCATCCGAGCCACCCGGCAACGGCGGCGCTTCCCGGGGAAGACATGCCGCGCTGGTAGGGCCGGTCCGAAAGCATCGGGGGCGACGTTAAGTGCTGCCCGGGCAATTACAAGTCGCCTGCGAATCGGATGCTTCGACGTGTCGCGCCCAGGCGGGGTCCGGAGGACGGGAGCCCGCTTGACAGAGAGTTCATAACTTTCCTTTGTCGGGCATCTCCTATGGCAAACCAAGCTGACAAATGGCCGAACAACGTCCCCGGAAAGTTCTACGTCGATCAGCAGTGCATTGATTGCGATCTTTGCCGCGAGACCGCGCCGTCTTTCTTCACCCGCAACGACGAGGGCGGCTATTCGTTCGTCCACAAGCAGCCGACCAGCGAGGAAGAGGTTTCCCAGTGCATGGAGGCCCTCGAGGGCTGCCCGGTCGAGGCCATCGGCAACGACGGCGAAGGCTGATCGTCCGGTCGAATTTAATTCCACTTTCGCCCCGGTCTTCACCGGGGCTTTTTGTTGCCGGGCTTGTTAAGGCCGATTTGCAGGCGGTGTGAACAATGGCTTGTTTTCACCCGCGCCGCTGTTACGCGTGACCGAATGCGCAGTCTTGTTTTTTCCATGCTCGGTTTGTCGTCCCTACCGGCGGGTGCGCAGTCGCTCGCGGTCATGCCGCAAGTGGAAGTCGAGGCCAGCCGGGTGGCGAACCCGGCGCCGGCGGGGACATTCGCGATGCCGGTCACCGCGCTTCGATTCGAGCCGGCGGTGGATATCCACGGCCGGAATCTCGCCGAGGGGCAGGCGGACGTGACGGTCCGCGGCGGCACGTTCGAGAACACGGGGCTCCAACTTGGAGCGATCTCGCCCTACGATGCGCAGACCGGGCATTACCTGATGGAGGTGCCGGTGGCGGCGCAGATGCTTTCGACTCCGCGGGTGTTGACCGGCGACGCACTCGCGCTCGGACCGTTCAACGCGACGGCGGGCGCGGTGGCCTACGGCTGGCGCCCGGTGCGCACGACCGGGTTGCTGGCGGTGGGGGCGGGAGAAGACCGCCTGGGACGGGTGGAGTTTTACCAAGGGATCGGAGCGGCCCGGACCCCGGCCGGGATGCGGGTCGGCGCGGACCTGTCGGTGGCACACTCGCAGTCCGACGGCGCGGTGCGCTACGGCGACCACCGGTTCGACCGCGCCAACGCCCGCCTGCAACTGGCGAAGGAGCGGTGGCAGACCGACGTGTTTGCGGGATACCAGGCCAAGCAGTTCGGCTGGGTGAATCTCTACACGCCGTTCAACTCGCCCGAAGCGGAGAATCTGCAGACGGTGCTCTTTGCCGTGAACCATCGCGCTGATTTGGCGGACGGGGATTTCGTGGAAGCAGGGGTCTTCCATCGGCGGAACAAGGACGATTACGCGTTCAACCGCTTCGCCCCGCTCGGACCCGTGCACCCGTTCCAACACACCACGTGGAGCGACGGGGCGGCGTTCGGCGCCAGGCGTTCGTTCGGCGCGATGGCGTGGACCCTGCGCGCCGAGGTGGGCGCGGATGAAATCCGTTCGACGTCGCTGCTGGCCGGCAGGTATCGCTCGCGCACGATGGGGCGGCTGGTCGTGGTTCCGCAATGGCGGTGGAGTGGCGACGCCGGATCGAGCACGCTACTTTCGGCGGGGCTCGGTTGGGACGACTCGAATCGCGACGCCGGCGTGGTCACTCCGGTGATCGCGCTTGCGCGGGAGCGTCGCGGGGGATTCGTGCGCCGCTGGACGCTCAGCTACGCGAAGAACTCGCAGCTGCCGTCCTACACGGCGTTGAACTCCAGCGCCACGGCGGGACTGTTCCGGGGAAATCCGAATCTCGGACGTTCGGTCAGCCACAACGTCGAACTCAAGGCGCAGGCGGCGGCGGACGGTTGGAGCGGCGAGGCGGCGGTGTTCTGGCGGCGCGACGCCGCGTTGGTCGACTGGACGTTCCGCACCGGAGTCACCGCGCGCAGCGCCAACGCGGTGGACGTCGACGTGGGCGGCGCGGAGGTGGTGTTGCGGCGCAGTTGGCGGCGGTTCGACCTGATCGCGGGTTACACGGTGCTGGCCAAGGACGCCGATTATCGCGGCGCGGCGGTCACGGCGAGTTTCTACGCGCTCAACTACGCGCGCCATCGTCTCACCGCGGCGATGATCGCCCGGCTCGGCGGCGGGTTCGAACTGCGGATCGACAACGCGGCGCGGGTGCAGGCCGAGAACGCGCTGCGGACGATCGGAGGGCGCCGGGCCCTCGCGACGACAGCCGGCCTCGCGTATCGACCCCCGTCGTGGCGTGCAGTCGAGTTCACGGCGCAGGTCGAGAATCTGTGGGACAGCGACTTTCAGGACGTGCCGGCGGTGCCGGCGGCGCCGCGGCAGTTCGCGTTGGGCGCGACGTATTCGTGGTGAGGCGCGGGTTTGCGATTTGACATTCCGACGGGCGGGCGGGTTTTTCCGCGCGATGGCCGTCAATCCGCTGCTCGATACCTCATTCGAAATCCGTTGGTCCGCCGTGCGGGCCGAACACGTCGTCCCGGCGATCACCGCGGCGCTGCGGGAGGCGGAGACGGCGGTCGAACGGATCGCCGCGCTCCCGCCCGCGGAGGTGAGCTACGAGTCGGTTTTCGCCGCGATGGAAACGGCCCTCGACGGGCTGACCGTGGCGTGGGGGCGCGTGACGCACCTGCAGTCGGTCGCGGATTCGCCGGCGCTGCGCGAGGCGCACAACGAGATGTTGCCGAAGGTGTCGGCATTCTTCGCGTCCATTCCGCTGAACCCGGCGCTTTGGCAGCGCGTGCGTGCATTTGCCGACACGCCCGCCGCGGCGTCACTCGCGGGCATCCACCGGCGCTTCGTCGCGGAGACGACCAAGGACTTCCTGCAGGCGGGGGCGGACCTGCCGGGGGAGAAGCGGGCACGATTGGAGGCGATTCAGGGCGAACTCGCGCAGCTCACGCAGAAATACGCCGAAAACGTCCTCGATTCGACCAACGCGTGGCAGCTCGTGGTGCCGCCGGAAGCCGAAGGGCGGCTGGCGGGCCTGCCGGCGCGAGCCAAAGCGGAAGCCCGGCGCAGCGCGGAAGGCAAAGGTCTCGCCGGTTGGCGTTTCACGCTGCACATGCCGTCGCAGGAGCCGTTCATGACCTATGTCGAGGATGCGGGTTTGCGGCGCGAGCTGTGGCTCGGGGCGATCGCGATCGGCGGCGCGGGCGATCATTACAACGGCGCGCTCGTCGTGCGGATTCTGCGGCTGCGGGCCGAGAAAGCGGCGTTGCTCGGGCATGCGCAGTTCGCGGACTCGGTGCTGGCGCGCCGCATGGCGGGGAGCGGGGCGCGGGCGCTGGCGTTCATCGAGGATTTCCAGCTCCGCGCGGCGCCGGCGTTTGCGCGGGAGTGCCGTGAATTGGAGGAATTCAAGGCTCGGCAGACGGGCGGGACGCCGGGGCGC
>JBILLY010000531.1:0-4075 GCA_044375835.1 Opitutaceae bacterium | reverse complement strand
CGCGGTCGACGGCGCCGGCGACGCCCCAGCCTTTGCGGGTGGCGGCGGGCTTGCGGCGGTTGGGGACCTTGGGCTCGGCGTCGGCGAGAATGAGCGACTCGTCGAAGTCGGGTTGCGCGTAGTCGGCGGCGGCGCGGGCGAGTTTCACGTCGAGCGGGTCGGCGAGTGAGACGGCGAGACTGGGCTTGGGCGCGGTGCGGGCGGTCTGTTCGAAGACGAGGGCGCGGTCCGTATCGAGGGCGCGGATGCGGAGGCCGGTCGGCGTCTGCTCGGCGCCGGTGCGGCCCCAGACTACGATGCGCTCGAGCGGCTGGGGCGAACCGAGGTCGAGTTCCCACCAGGCGTCGTCGGCCGCGGCGGTGTGGGCGCCGGGCGATTTTTGGAAATCGCCGTCGGTGCGGCCGTCGAGCGCGAGGGCGGGGGCGCCGTCGTGGTCGGTCGAGACCTGCGTGGCGCGGCCGGTGGCGGCGATGTTTTTCCCGCCGCTGAAAACCTCCACCTCGGCGAGGGCGAGCGTGCGGGCCTTGCCGGGGAGCTCGATGCGGACGTAGCGCGCGGTGCGGTTGGGCGCGGCGGGCACGACGCCTACGCGGACGCGGGTGACGACGAAATTGCCGGCGGCGGCGCCGGCGTGCGGCGGCGTTTCGAGGCGGAGCGCGGTGAGCGGGCGGTCGGCGGCGACGACGGGTGCGAGCGTGAGGGTGGTGGTGTCGCCGGGCGCGGCTGGCGCGGCGTTCGCGGCGGCGGTGCCCGCAGAATCGGCGGCTGAGGGCGCGGCTTTTTTCTTTTTGTTCTGCTTCGGCGCGGTCGCGGCGGTTGCGGCGGGCGTGACGGTGATGGTGCCGTCGTCGGCGGCGGCGAGGGTGGCGCCGGCGGCGGACTTGAGCGCGGCGGGGGGCGCGAAGTCCCACGCGAGATTGCGCGGGAAGCCGGCGATCCATTTTTCCAGCGCGGCGCGGTGTGCGGGGCCCGCGGCGGCGGAGGCGAAGGTGCGGTCGAGGGCGGCGAGTTCGGTTTCCCAGGCGCGGCGCTGCGCCTGCTGCTCGGCGGTGAAGAACTCGAGGACGGGCGTCTCGTCGCTGCGGTCGGCGTCCTCGGTCTGGTTGAAGATGGCGTAGAGCCGGAAGTATTCGTGATGCGTGAGCGGGTCGTATTTGTGCGTGTGGCACTGCGCGCAGGCCATCGAGGTGCCCATCCAGACGGCCATGGTGGTGTTGACGCGGTCGACGACGGCGGCGACGCGGAACTCCTCGTCGTCGGTGCCGCCCTCGGTGTTGTTCATCGTGTTGCGATGGAAACCGGTGGCGAAGAGCTGGTCCTGGGTGGGTTGGGGCAGGAGGTCGCCGGCGAGTTGGTCGACGGTGAACCGGTCGAAGGGTTGGTTGCGGTTGAAGGCGTCGATCACCGTGTCGCGGTAGCGCCAGATGAGGCGGGGCTGGTCGTCGGCGTAGCCCTTGGAGTCGGCGTAGCGGGCGAGGTCGAGCCACTGGCGCGCCCAGTGCTCGCCGTAGGCGGGCTTGGCGAGTTGGCGGTCGACGAAGCGCTCGTAGGCGTCGGGCGCGCGGTCGGCGACGAAGGCATCGACCTCGGCGAGCGAGGGCGGGAGGCCGGTGAGGTCGAGCGCGACGCGGCGGGCGAGGGCGGGGCGGTCGGCTTCGGGCTGGGGGCGGAGTTTTTCGCGTTCGAGGCGGGCGAGGATGAAGTTGTCGACCGGGTTGCGCGTCCAGCCGTGAAGAATTGTGGCGGGAAACGGCGGGCGCTGCGGAGGCTCGTAGGCCCAATGCCGCGCGTAGGGCGCCCCGGCGGCGATCCAGCGGCGGAGCGTGTCGATCTCGGCCGCGGAAAGTTTTTTCCCGCTCTTGCGCGGCGGCATCAGCTCCTCGTCGTCGGTGGTGACGAGGCGTTTGACGAGTTCGCTGGCATCGGGCCGGCCGGGCACGATGGCGAAGGCGCCGCCGCCGAGGTCGGCGGTCGCGCCGGCGCGGGTGTCGAGGCGGAGGCCGTCCTGGCCGCCCTTGCGGTCTTCGGCGTCGGGTCCGTGGCAGCGGAAGCAGTTTTCCGAGAGGATGGGGCGGATGTCGCGGTTGAAGTCGGGCGCGCTCGGCTCGGCCCCGGCGAGGCGGGCGACGGCGGGCAGGAGAACGGCGAGGACGCGCAGGCGACGCATGGGGAGGGGGCGCGCGATGGAGACGGAGCGGTCGCGGGGGCGTCAAACGCGAATGCGGCGTTGCCACGCGCGCCGCGGGCGGCCCCAGTGGAGCGCGTCGCTTTCCCCATGAAAAAATTCCCCGTGATCGTCGCGTGGCTCGCCTTGGGCGGGCTCGCGGTCGGCGCCGAAACCCCCGCGAAATCCGCCGCCGGTGCGTCCTCCTCGGCGCAGAAAACCGCTCCGGCGAAAAAGGCCGAGGCGCCGCAGCCGCCGCCGACGCGCGCCGACGTCGCCTACGGGCCGCACGAGCGGCACCGGCTGGATTTTTGGCAGGCGAAGGCGGCGACGCCGACGCCGGTGGTGTTCCACATCCACGGCGGCGGCTGGGTCAACGGCGACAAGGCCAAGGTCGCCGGCCTCGAGCGCTACCTCGCGGCGGGCATCTCCGTCGTCTCGATCAACTACCGTTTCATCCAGCACGCGATCGCCGCGGGCGTGAAGCCGCCGGTCGAGTGGCCGATCGCGGACGCGGCGCGTGCGCTGCAGTATGTGCGCAGCCAGGCCGCGGCGTGGAACCTCGACAAGGCCCGCATCGGCGCGACTGGCGGTTCGGCGGGCGCGTGCTCGAGCCTGTGGCTCGCGTTTCACGCCGATCTCGCGGACGCGAAGAGCGCGGACCCGGTGGCGCGCGAGTCGACGCGGCTGTGGTGCGCGGCGGTGAGCGGCGCGCAGACCTCGCTCGACCCGAAGGAACTCAAGGAGTGGACGCCCAACAGCCGCTACGGCGGGCATGCGTTCGGGTTCTTCCCGGACCCGAATGATCTCAAGACGCGCGACACGCAGTTCGCGGCGTTTCTCGCGGCGCGCGAATCGGTGCTGCCGTGGATCAAAAAATATTCGCCGATCGAGCACGCCACGCGGGACGATCCGCCGATCTATCTCCACTATGCCGCCGCGCCCGCGCTCGGCCAGGAGCAGAAGGATCCTACGCACACCGCCAACTACGGCGTGAAGCTGCAGGGAAAACTCCGGGCGCTCGGCGTGCCGTGCGAGTTGGTGTATCCGGGAGCGCCGGACGTCGCGCACCCGCAGATCCAGGACTACCTGATCGCGACGCTGAAGGCTCCGGCCGCACCGGCGCGCCGCTGAACCGCTCCCGCCGCCGTCGGAGACGGGCTTCCATCCGCTCGCTCGCCTCGCCGCCCATTCGACCTCCTTTCCGCCCGAATCGCCCAACCCCGTCGCTCGCCGCCATGTCGCCCACCCATCGTCGCTGTTGCCTGATCGTGCTTGCCGCCGCGTGCGGCGGAACCGCGTTGCGCGCCCAACCTGCGCCCGCGCCCTCCCCGGTGCGGGCGGCGGTGGAGAAAGCGGCCGCGGCCTTGCCCGCGGGCGGCTTCGTGCTCGGCGAAATCACGCGCACCGGCGCCACCTACGCGAGCGCGGGCAAACCGTCGCCGCGGCCGGAACTCGCGCCGGAGACCGTGCTCTTCGAGATCGGGTCGATCACCAAGGTCTTCACCGGCCTGCTGCTCGCGCAGACCGTGCTCGAGGGCAAAGCGACGCTCGCGGATCCCATCGGGAAACATTTGCCGCCGGAGGTCGCGACGGCGCTGGCGCCGGAAGCGGCGGCGATCACGCTGGAGCATCTCGCCACGCACACGTCGGGGCTGCCGGCGCTGCCCGGGAATTTCAAACCGGCCGACCAGCTCGATCCCTACGCGGACTACACCGTCGCGCAGCTTTACGCGTGGCTGCGCGACTACCGACCCGCGGCGGCGCCGCCGCAGCCGGCGTCCTATTCGAATGTCGGTTTCGGTCTGCTCGGTCATTTGCTGGAGCGCATCCATGGCCGCACCTACGCGGAGCTGGTCGCCGCGCGCATCACGCTCCCGCTCGGAATGCGCGACACGGTGATCGAACTCG
>JBILLY010000018.1:0-16158 GCA_044375835.1 Opitutaceae bacterium | reverse complement strand
CCTCGATGTTTTCGTTCTCCTGCCAGCCGATCTCGGCGAAGGCCGCGAGCTTGTCGGAGAACTCGTGGCGCAGCACCGCGACGAGACCGCGGCGTTCGGCGTCGGTCTGCGGGCGGATGGCCGCGTTGGAGTCGAAGGTGTTCTGCGTCTGCAGCTGGCGCGTGAAGGTCGCGTTCGGGCCGGTGGCGGCGCGGTCGACGGTGAAGGTGCGCGCGGCGGCGGCGGCGCCGGCGGGAATGACCTGGCCCGTGATGGGATCGGTCGCGCCCGCGGGCACGACGAAGGAGCCGGGCGTGTTGCTCGCGAGCAGCAGCTGGCGTTTCACCGGCTGGGGAAACTCGCCGAAGGCGAAGGAGTCGCGCTTCATCCAGTCGCCGATGACGGAGAGCGTCGTGCGGCCGGACTTCACGCCGGTCGTGAACGACCCGCGGAAGGTCGGCGCCGTGATGCCGCCGGTGAAGTCACCGTAGCTCGCGGTGACCGTGCTGCCGGCGAGGTCCTTTTTCAGGATGATGTTCACCACGCCCGCGACCGCGTCGGCGCCGTAGACGGCGGAGGCGCCGTCCTTCAGCACCTCGATGCGCGCGATGGCGGCGAGCGGGATCATGTTCACGTCGACAAACTGCTCCGTGCCGAGGCCGGCGGCGGAGCCGCCCTGGCCGAGCGGCGCGAGCGTCACGCGGCGGCCGTTGAGCAGCACGAGCGTGGAATTGACGCCGAGGCCGCGCATCGAGATCGCGGCCGAGCCGGGCGACGAGGTGTTGACGCGGTTTTCCGCGAAGCCCTGCGCGCCGATCTCCGGGATCTTGCGCAGCAGAGTGGCGAGGTTGTTCTGCCCGGAGGCCTCGATCTCGGCGGGCGTGAGCACGCGGAGATTGGCGGCGCCGGCGGATTCGCCGATGCGGAGGTTGGAACCCGTGACCGTGAAGGCCTCGAGTTTCGTCGGCGCGCCGGCGGAGGCCGGCGCGGCCGTGGTCTGGGCCGAGACCGCCGGGGGCAGGGCGGACGCAGCGATCACCGCGAGAAGCAGGGTGGTCGTGTTGGTTTTCATGGTTGGTGTCGGGAGGTCGGGAACTCGGGAAAAAAGTGGCACGAGCGGTCGTAGGCGTGCGGCGGAAGGTGGGCGCAGGGCAGGGGAGGGCGGAGCTTATTTCAGGCCCGCCGCGATGGCGGCGTTGATCTTGGCCGCGAGGGCGCGCATCCGCGCCTTGATCGCCGCGGGATCGAGCGACTTCACCGCCCGGTCCTCCATCAAGATCCGGCCGTGCACGATCGTGGTGCGGACGTCGCGCGGGCTCGCCGCGTAGACGAGCGCCGAATACACGTCGTAGAGCGGCAGCATCGCGGTGCTCTCGGTGTCGACGATCACGAGGTCGGCGAGTTTGCCCGGCTCGAGCGAGCCGATCTTGTCCTCGAGGTGCAGCGCGCGGGCGCCGCCGAGCGTCGCCATCTCCACGACCGCCGCGGCCGGCATCACGTTGCGGTCCTTGCGGTCGAGTTTGTGGACCTTGGCGACGTAGCCGAGCTGCCCGACGATATCGAGGGTGTTGCCGCTCATCGGCCCGTCCGTCGCGAGCCCCACGCGCAGGCCGTCGTTGAACATCTTCAGCGCGGGCGCGACGCCCTTGGCGGACTTGATGTTGGCCACGATCGCGTGGGCCACGCCGGCGTCGCGCTCCTTCAGCAGCGCGATGTCGCGGTCGGTGACAAAAATGCAGTGCGCCGCGACGAGGCGCCGGTTGAGCAAGCCCAGCGAGTCGAGGTATTCGACCGGCGTCATGTCGTGCTCTTTGCGCAGCTTGGTCATCTCCTCGGTCATCTCCGCGAGGTGGATCAGCACCGGCGCGCCGAGCTCGGCCGACGCGCGCGCGATCTCGCGCAGGCGCGCGGTGTCGACCGTGTAGGGCGCATGCGGCGCAAAGGCCGGCGTGATCAACGGGTCGCCGCGGTGCGCGGCGATGAATGCCTTCGCGAGCGCGATTCCGCCGTAGGGCTCGGGCGCGTCCGGCGCCGGGAAGTCCACGATCGTCTGGCCGAGCACCGCGCGCAGCCCCGCCTGCTTCGTCGCCCGCGCCACCTCGTCCTCGAAATAATACATGTCCGCAAACGTCGTGACGCCGCCCTCCAGCATCTCGAGCAGGCCGAGCAGGCTGCCCCAGTAGACGAGGTCGCGGTCCACGAGCGCTTTTTCGAGCGGGAAGATAAACCGCCGCAGCCGGTCCGGCACATCGTCGCCCAGCCCGCGGAACACCGTCATCGGCACGTGCGTGTGGGCGTTGACCATGCCCGGCAGCACGATGCCGCCGCGCGCGTCGATCGTCCGCGCCGCCGTGTAGCCGGCCGCGATGGCGGACGGGCCCACCGCGACGATCTTCTCCCCGCGGATCACGACCGCGCCGTCGTCTATCACCGCCCGGGTCGCGTTCATCGTGACGACGCGCCCGCGCGTGATCACGAGGTCCGCGGGCTCGGCGCCCTGTGCGGCCACGAGGCCCGCAAGGCCGGCCAAGGCGAAGGCAGCGAAACGAAAATACATACCGCCACCGTGGGCACGTCCGCGGGCGTTGCCAAGTCGCGCGCCGCGAAATCGCTGCCGGCCGGCCGCGCTCCCCCGCCGTCGCCGGCGGGTGACTTCCCTCGCCCCGGCGCCGAGGCCCCCTGTCCTCCTGCACCGCGACCCACTGCCGCATCCCGTTGGTCGGTCGCTGCGGTTCTCCGCTCGGCGCTCTCCCCCGAGCCGACGCGCGACAAACCACCCAACCGGCCCCCGATCAGCGGCACCGACGACGGCGAAAAACCGACTGTCAAGCCCCGCGTCTACCGAATTTCGGGTGTTTTTGAAACTCGTCTCCCGCGCGCCGACCGTCCGACTTTTTCCGCGCTGGATTCCGCTTCCCCTCGGACCCGCCTCCGCCGCTCCCCGCGGCGCCGTTCAGTTCCGCCGACCCCGCGTCCCGAGCTTCACTGCGACGCCGTCCGCTTGCCCCGCATTTTCGCCCCGCTCCGTCCCGCCCGCTCCACCGGTCTCCGACTCATCTCCCATGCACTTGCGCGCCGTCTCCGCCTCCTTGCCCGCTTGCGCCCGCGCCCTCGGCCGTGTTCTCGCCTTTACCTACCGCAACCCCACCCGCGCCCCGGCTCCCTCGGACCGCCGCACGCCGCTTCCTCCGCCTCCTCCGCCTCCGCCGCGTCCAAGCCCGTCCCTGAAGCCCGCACTCCACCCGGGGCACCGGCGATCCACCCCGCCCGCGTTCCTCGCGATCCTCGCTCGAAACGCCGTCACCCTCCGCCTCGCGTTGGCCTTCGCCGCCGCGGTCGTCGCCGGCCTCCCGGCGCGCGCCCAGACCGACACCACGCCGCCCAGCGTCCCCACGGGCCTCGCCGCCACCGCGATCACGGTAAACAGCTTCGTCCTCTCGTGGACCGCATCGACCGACAACGTCGGCGTCACCGCCTACGAGGTCTTCCGCGGCTCCGCCTCCGTCGGCACCACGGCCTCGCTCTCCTTCGCCATCACCGGCCTCGCCCCCAAAACCGCCTACGGCCTGCGCGTGCGCGCCCGCGATGCCGCCGGCCGCTGGTCCGCGCTCAGCGCCACGCTCACCGTCACCACGCTGCCCGACACCACCGCCCCGACCGCACCCACCGGCCTCGCCTCGTCCGCCCTCACTGCCACCAGCCTCACCCTCGCCTGGTCCGCCCCGACCGACGACGTCGGCGTCACCGCCTACGAGGTCTTCCGCGGCACCACCTCCCTCGGCACCACCACCGCGCGCACCAAAACCGTCACCGGCCTCGCCCCCGTCACCGCCTATACGTTCACCGTCCGCGCCCGCGATGCCGCCGGCAATTGGTCCATCCCCTCCGCCGCCCTCGCCGTCACCACGCCGCCCGACACCACCGCGCCCCTCGTCCCGATCGGCCTCAACGCCGCCTCCGTCGGCGCCACCGGTTTCATTTTGCGTTGGACCGCCGCCAAAGACGACGTCCGCACCACCGCCTACGAGATTTTCCGCGACGGCGTCCTCGTCGCCACCGCCACGAGCCCGGCAAAAACCCTCGCCGGCCTCCCGCCCGCGACGACCTACGCCTTCACCGTCCGCGCGCGCGACGCCGCCGGCAATTTTTCCGCCGCCTCCGCCCCGCTCGCCGTCACCACGCTGCCCGACACCACGCCGCCCACCGTGCCGGCCGGCCTCGCCTCCAGCTCGCCCACGATCTTGAGTTTCCTCTTCCGCTGGTCGGCCGCCAAGGACGACGTCGGCGTCACCGCGTATGAAGTTTTCCGTGACGGCGTGTCGCTCGGCACCACCGCCGCGACGTCGTTCGCCGTCACCGGCCTCGCCCTCAGCACCACCTACGCGATGACCGTCCGCGCCCGAGATGCCGCGGGCAACTGGTCCGCCCCGAGCGCGCCCCGCGCCATCGCCACGCTCGCTGACACGACACCGCCCAGCGTCCCCGCCGGCCTCGCCGCCGCCGAGATCACGATCAACCGCTTCACGCTCTCGTGGACCGCCTCGACCGACAACGTCGGCGTCACCGCCTACGAAGTCTTCCGCGGCAGCATCTCCCTCGGCACCACCACGGCGCTCTCCCTCGCCGTCACCGGCCTCGCGCCCAACACCGCCTACGGGTTGCGCGTGCGCGCCCGCGACGCCGCCGGCCGCTGGTCCGCGCAGAGCCCCGCCCTCGTCGTCCGCACCGCGCCCGACACCACGCCGCCCGCCGCCCCGCTCAACCTCGCCGCCTCCGCCGTCGGCGTCACCGGATTCACCGTCGCCTGGTCCGCCGCCACCGACGACGTCGCCGCCACCGCCTACGAAGTGTTTCGCAACAACGTCTCCCTCGGCGTCAGCGCCGCCCTCACCCGCACCCTCGGCGGCCTCGCCCCCGCCACGACCTACACGATGACGGTCCGCGCCCGCGATGCCGCCGGCAACTGGTCCGTGCTCAGCGCCCCGCTCGCCGTCGCTACGCCGCCCGACGACGCCGCCCCATCCGTCCCGCAAAACCTCGTCGCCAGCGCCGTCAGCGTAAGCAGTTTCAAACTCACCTGGACCGCCGCCACCGACAACGTCCGCGTCACCGGTTACGAAGTCGTCCGCAACGGCACCTCCCTCGGCACCTCCGGCGCCGTCACCCGCACCGTCGGCAACCTCGTCCCCGAGACCACCTACACCGTCGCCGTCCGCGCGCGCGACGCCGCCGGCCACTGGTCCGCCCTCAGTGCTCCGCTCACGGTCACCACGCTCGCCGACACCACCCCGCCCGCCGTCCCCACCGCGCTCCTCGCGCAAAACCTCTCGGCCACCGGCTTCACCCTCCGCTGGACCGCCCCCGCCGACAACGTCCACGTCACCGGCTACGAAGTCTTCCGCGACGGCACCTCGCTCGGCACCACCGCCGCCACCGCCCGCACCATCACCGGCCTCGTCCCGGTGACCGACTACACCTTCACCGTGCGCGCGCGCGACGCCGCCGGCAATTGGTCCGTCCCCAGCCTCGCGTTGCCCGTTTCCACGCCCGCCGATTCCACGCCGCCCGCCGTCCCCGGCGGTCTCGCCGCTTCTGCCGTCACCGCCGGCAGCCTCACGCTGAAGTGGAACGCCTCCACCGATGCCGTCGGCGTCGTCCACTACGAAGTCTGGCGAGACGGCGTCGCCCTCGGCACCACCGTCGCACTCACCTTCGCCGTCTCCGGCCTGACTCCGCTCACCACCTACGGCTTCCAGGTTCGCGCCGGCGACGCCGCCGACAACTGGTCCGCCCTCAGCGCCGTCCGCTCGGCCAAGACCCTCGCCGACACCGCCGCGCCCAGCGTGCCCGCCGGCCTCGCCGCTCCCCAGGTCGGCGCGTCGTCGTTCACGCTCACCTGGACCGCCGCCACCGACAACGTCGCCGTCGCCGCCTACGAGATCTTCCGCAACGGCGCCTCCCTCGGCACCACTGCCGCCACCACCTTCGAGGTCACGGGACTCGCCCTCGGCTCCACCCACGCCGTGCGCGTCCGCGCCCGCGACACCTCCGGCAACTGGTCCGCCCAGAGCACCGCGCTCTCCGTCACGACCTCCACCGACGCCATCCCGCCGACCATTCCGGAAAACCTCGCCGTCGCCGACCTCACGCTCACCGGTTTCACCCTCTCGTGGAGCGCCTCGACCGACGACGTCGCGGTGACCGCCTACGAAGTTTTCAAAAACGGCGCCTCCCTCGGCACCACCGCCATCGCGTCATTCGCCGTCACCGGTCTCGCGCCCGCCGCGACCTCTACGATGACGGTCCGCGCCCGCGACGCCGCCGGCAATTGGTCGCCCCTCAGCGCCCCGCGCGACGTCACGACCGCCGCCGACACCACCGCGCCCTCCGTGCCCGACGGCCTCACCCCGCGCCTCCTCGTGCCCGGCGGCTTCACCCTCGATTGGACCGCCGCCACCGACGACCTCGCCGTCACCCTCTACGAAGTCTTCGTCGACGGCGTCTCCCGCGGCACGACCACCGGCACGACCCTCGCCGTCAGCGGCCTGCCGCCCGCCGGCACCTACGCCGTCACCGACCGCGCCCGCGATGCCGCCGGCAACTGGTCCGCCCCCAGCACCGCGGTGATCGTCGCCATCAACCTCCTGCCCTTCGCAGCCGGCTTCGAGACCACCGAAGGCTACGTCGCCGGCCCGCTCCACGGCCAAAAAGGCTGGAGCGCCAGCAGCACCGCCGCCGTGGCCACCGTCGCCTCCGCCATCGTCTACCGCGGCCAGCAAGCCGTCGCCGTCGCGCCCTCGGCCAACCTCTCGTTCGTAGCCCGCGACTTCGTGAACCCCGATCCCGGCATCGCGTTTGTCGAGATCTTCGCCCGTCCCGCCCCCGCCGCCTCGCCCGACGCCGGTGTTTTCTTCGAAACGGAATCCGCCGCCCTCGCGCTCACCGGCAGCGCCGGCACCGGTCAACTCCACGTCTTCGATGGCGACGGCACCCAAGGCGGCACCTGGCGCCCCGTCGAAAACCTCTCGCTCCCGCTCGACCCCGAAGACCGCACCGCCGCCTGGATTCGCCTCACCCTCCGCACCGACTACACCGCCAAACGCTGGGACCTCTTTGTCGACGGCCGCCTCGTCGCCGCCGACCTCGGCCTGCTCGACCGCACCGTCGCCGCCTTCGCCACGCTGAGCCTCACCGGCCACACCGCCCGCACCACGTATTTCGACGACGCCTACGCCGGCTTCGAAAACCCGCTCTTCACCGACGCCGACAAAGACGGCATGGACGACGCTTGGGAGCTACTCCACGGCCTCAACCCCGCCGTCAACGACCGCCTCGCCGATCCCGACGGCGACGGCGTGTCCAATATCTCCGAATACACGCTCGGCACCGGCCCCCGCGTCCCCAACACCGCCGCCGACACCGATGGCGACGCCGTGCCCGACGACTGGGAGCGCCGCTACCTCGGCGGCCTCGGCCACGCCCCGGGCAGCGATCCCGGCGGCGTCGGCCGCACGCTCCTGCAGTCGTTCCAACAAGGCCTCAGCCCCTGGCCCGCCGCCCCGGTCACCGCCGGCCTCCGCGCCTGGCTGCGCGCCGACCTCGGCGTCGCACCCGACGCTACCGGCCGCGTCGGCCAGTGGCTCGACCTCTCCGGCTCCGGCGCCCACGCGACGCAGCCCGACGCCGCGCGCCGCCCCCTGCGCGTCGCCGCGCAGCTGAACCAGCGCCCCGTGCTGCGCTTCGACGGCACCGACGATGCGCTCACGTTGCCCGACGCGATGGCCGGCGCCACCGCCGGCGAAATCATGGTCGTCGCGCGGCTGAAGGATTTCACCAACACCTACAACGGCCTCGTCCACTTCGGCACCGGCTACGCCACGGTCTACAGCCAGACGCAGCTCTGGGACGACTTCGGCATCGCCGACGAAAACCCGCACGCCGGCCCGTCCGCGTCGCTGCTCACGCAACCGCATCTCTACAACGCCGCCGTGAGCGCCGCCGGCGAATCGGTAGTCCGCTTCAACGGCCGCGAGCACCTGCGCCGCGGCGGTTGGACGGTGGCCTTCCGCCCCGCCCCGCTCATCGGCACGGATGCCTACGCCGAATACTTCAACGGCGACATCGCCGAACTCCTCGTCTGGGACCGCGTCCTGACCGCCGGCGAGCGCGTCGCCGTCCGCAAGTCTCTCGCGCAGAAATACGGCATCAACGTGATCGTGGGCGCGACTGCTACGGACACCGATGGCGACGGCTTGCCGGATACGTGGGAGGCGCTCCACGGCACCGATCCGAACTTCCCCGACGCCGACGACGATCCCGACGGCGACGGCTTCGACCACCTCGCCGAATACCGCCAAGGCAGCGCGCCCCGCGCCGTCACCCTCCCGGACACCACGGACCTGATCCGACTCCGCGTCATCTGGCCCTGAAATCCCCCAACCCACCTCTCGCCATGCACACCACCTGCATCCGCGCCCTTCTGTTTCACGCCCTCGCCGCCGCCGCCGTGCTGACCGTGCCCGGCCGAGCCAATTGCCCTACCGGCTCGGTCTTCGAGTATCACACCATTCGCTTTCGGAGCGAATTCCTCCCGCGCGAGCTGAGCGGGTTCTTCCCCTACAGCTTCAACGGCAGCACTCCGGCGCCTTTGTCGAAATACCGCACCGAGCAGTGGCAAGGCACCGGCCACCACTCGTCCTACAGCTTCGGCAGCGGCACCACGGAGCACTCCGGCCTCGTTTACTCCGGCGCCTGGACCTTCAGCCCAACGGACTTCACGGACACCTCGACCAAAGAGATTCACGGCACCTACAGCCACTCCAGCGGCATCTCGCGGCCGTATGACCTCATCGGCGCCAAACACGGCCTCGAAACCGCCCCGGCTATGCCGGACTTCGGCACCGTCTGGGGCCCCGTCGCCACCCTCACGGTCCGGTCCGACGGCGTCAGCCGCGAGATCATCTGGCCGGAAGGCCCACTCAACGCCGACACCGGCTGGCGCTCGGCCAACCTCACGGAGAACCTCTCCGCGCCGTTTTCCGTGCAGCAAGCGCTCGATCGCGCCGAGGTCCACAAAGCCGTCGGCACCGAGCGCCGCCAGTTTTGGAACGACTACGCGCCCAAGCTGCCGGCCGAAATCCAGAGCCGCACGCAGCCCGTCACCTTCCACGCCCAACGCGTCGCCTTCCAACTCGACGTCACCCTCTGCCCCGGCGACCACCTTTTCACGTTCCGGTATCTTGTCGCCCGCATCGACGGCTCCGCGCCGAGCCGCTTTGTGGAGCACGACCAGCTCGTGCGGATCGAGTCCAACACCCGCACATGGCCCTCGGACGGCACGTGGCAACCGTATCACCCCGCACTCGCGCAAGGCGAGGAGTGCACGCTGGTTTCCGCCCGCAGCCGCGCCGGCTGCGCCGACTTGCCCAAAGGCGGCGCCAGCGTCGCCAACGGCAGCGTCGATATCGTCGTCTCCCTCGGGCGCGTCGACGCACTCCGGCAAGCGGGAGTGCTTCGGCTCGGATCCGACACCGTGCACGCGGGGCTCTACACGCCCGCCGCCCTGAGTCTCGCCGCCTCCCCCGAGGTCGAGCGCCGCGACACGCCGACCGGCCTGCTTCGCCAAGTAAAAGCCCCGGAACTGCTCGTCGACGTGGTAACCCTCGCGGCGGACGCCTACGAGCTGCGCCTCTATCACCCGAGCCAAGTCGCCCCACTCGACGCCGGCACCGGGCTCTATCCCGTGTCCGGCACACCGTTTACCGTCTACCAAATTTCGAATCCCAACTCCGGCACGTCGACCGACACCCTGCGCTTCGACGAAAGCGCCAAGGACCCCACGCTCTTCCACTACGACCCCGCCGCCCGCACGATGACGATGACCCAGCTCGGCGGCGCCCGAGTCGAGACGGTGTCCAGATCAGCCGACGGCCTCACCGAGCAGCGATTGGTCAAAAACGCCCAGGGGACCGTCGTCTCGCGGACCGTCGACACCTTCGCCGACTACGCCTTCGGCCGCCGCCTCGTGCGCCGCGATCTCGGCTCCGCCGGCGCACTTGAGACCATCACCTATCAATTCTCCACGGATTCGGCCCAGACCGATTCGTTTGGGCGCACCAAACGCGAGGTCACTCCCAACGGCCAATGGATCGAGCGAAGCTACGACACCCAAGGTCGGCCCACCAAAACTGTCCACAGCCTCAACCTCAGCGGCAACACCGCCGATGCAGCCAACCGAGTCACGACTGTCCTCTACGAGATGGTTTCCGACCTCGACGGAGACGGCCTCCCGGAGGACCTCGAAACCAACCGTGAGCACTACCTCGGCATCGAGGTCAGCCGTGACTTCGAGCTGCGCTACTCGCGGACCGATACCGCGGACGCCGTCGCGACCAAACGCGTCGACTCGATCCGCGCCGTGTCCCCCGGCGCCGCATGGAACGCCGCCGACAATCTCGTCACCGTCCGGCACGAAATCGCCGTCGGCGATTTCCGCGCTCGGGTCGCCCGGGAACTCTCTCCGGCCGGCGTGCTGCGCCGCAGCACCTACGCGCGGACCGGCGGCTTCGTCACTGAAACGACCGAGGTCGGTGCCCCGGACCCCTCGAACCTCACGGTGGTCGACGGCACTCGCACCATCAGACAGACCAATGCCTCAGGCCAGGTGACACTTCTACACGTCGTCGACATCGCGAGCGGCGTTACGCTCGAACGCCAAGTCGCCACCACGGTCGACGATTTCGGCCGCCCCACGCGGATCGACTATCACGACGGCACTTACACCGTGCGCTACTACGCGTGCTGCGGCTTGGAATCCGAAACCGGCCGCGACGGCCTGGAAACCACCTACGACTACGACGGTCTCGGCCGCCTCGTCGGCACCGAGCACGCCGGCATCGCCACCACTCTGACGCTCGACGCTCAAGGCCGGGTCTTGACCCGCACCCGCCACGCGCCCGACGGATCCTCGATCGTCGTCCAAACCAATACCTACGACACCGCCGGTCGCCAAACATCGTCCCGCGATGCTCGCGGCCGGATCACCACCACGGTCAAGGCGCCGACTCAGAACCTCATCACGACCACGTATCCGGATGGCGGCGACCGCCGGGAATTGTTCTCCGTCGACGGCGCGCCGCTCGTCGTCGCCGGCACCGCCGCCATTCTCGTCAACACCGTCGAAGGCGCCGATACCAACGGCCGCTTCGTCACCGAGTATCGACCGGCCGTCGATACCACCACCTCGCCGGAATGGCCCGGTCCGGTCGTCTCGGAGTGGGTATCCCGCTACACCGATCTCGCCGGACAGCCGTCGTTCGATCTCTTTCCGGACGGTTCGCGCTTCTCCCGATATTACGACCAGCGCGGCCGATTGGCTCGGACCGTCGATCCCGACGGCGTCACCACCCTCTACGCCTACGACGCTCGCGGCGACCAAACCACGGTCGCCCTCGATCTCAATCGCAACGGCCAGATCGATTGGGCCGGAAGTGATCGCACCACGCGCACGCTCAATTCCATCGCCACGCGCGTCGTCGACGGCGTCACCGTCCCGGTTCGGCGCAGCACCGTCGAAGTGTGGAACACCGACGGGAGCGACACTCCGACCGTCGTCACCACTACCGAAACCACCCTGGACGGACGACGCGTCTGGCAGGAAAGCGAAGGTCTGGTTACTCGGACCACCGTGGTGCTCGCCGCCGCCGGGGGCCGCACCGAGACCACCGTTGCACCCGACGGCACCAGCGCCGTCCGCACCTTTGCCACCGGCCGTCTGACCCATGTCGTCACCCGAGATTCGACCGGCGCAGCGCTATCGACCCTTACCTACGACTACGACCCCCACGGCCGCCTGCGCTCGCAATCGGTCGCCGGAATCGGGACCACGACTTACACCTATTTCGACGACGACCGGATCCACACGGTCACGACGCCGGATCCCGATCCCAATCGCGCCGGGCCCGGCTACGACCCGCAGGTCACGACTTACCGTTACGATGCCGCCGGACGTCCTGATCTCGTCACCCTTCCCGACGGCACGACCCAACACACCGCCTACTACCCCTCGGGCCGCGTAAAGCGCACCTGGGGCAGCCGAACCTACCCCGTCGAATACAGCTACGACGGCCAAGGCCGGATTCTCAGCCTCACGACGTGGCAGAACTTTGCCGCCGACACCGGCAAAGCCATCACGACATGGACCTACGACCCGGCCAGCGGCCGGCTGCTCAATAAACGCGACGCCCTCAACACCGGTCCCACCTACGAATACTGGTCTTCAGGCCGCCTGCGGAAGCGCACATGGGCGAGACAAGTCGACGGCCAGCCTCTGACCACCACCTACACCTACAACGAAGCCGGCGACCTCGCGCTGACTGACTATTCCGACGCCACTCCCGATGTTTCGCTGGTTTACGATCGCCGCGGTCGCCTGACATCCACCACCGACGGCGCCGGGATATTGACCCGGTCCTATGGCCCGGCCGACCTCGTGCAGACCGAAACCTACGGCAACACGGGTCCGCTCGCCGGAGAAACCATCGGGCGAACCATCGACCCGCTGCTGCGCATCAACGGGCTGACCGCGTCAGCCTTGGCCGAGCCCATCCAATACGGCTTCGACACCTCGGGCCGCCTCCAAACCGTCTCGGTCGGCGCCACCCAGGTGACCTACGGTTACGACGCCACCCTCGGTGCGGTGAACAGCGTCACCTGGCGGCAACAAAACACCCTGCGCCTGACCACCGCCAAGACCTACGACCGACTCGGGCGGCTGACCTCCACGACCCATTCCACGCCTCAAGTCCCGACTGCCGCCGCCCACACCTACCTCTACAACTCCGCCAACCAGCGCACCCGCGCCACGCGCGAGGATCAATCGTATTGGGACTACACCTACGATACCCTCGGCCAAGTCACCGCCGCCACCAAACGCCGGGGCGACGGCACGGCCCGCATCGGACATTCATTCGGGTTCCTCTACGACGATATCGGCAACCGCAAAACCTCCACGCTCAACAGCCTCGAGTCCACCTATCAGGCTGACCTACTGAATCGCTACGTGAGCCGCACGGTTCCCACCCGCGTGCCTGTCCTTGGCCGCGCTGCCGCGGGGGCGACCGTCACGGTCAATGGCAACCCCGCCACGCGCCAGGACGACTGGTTCTATGCGGAAGCGACCGCCGACAACTCCGCGTCGCCCCAGTCCGTGCGCATTGATGTCGGAGGTGTGCAGCCAGCCGCCAACGCGCAGAATCCGGACATCGCAGCCAGTGCCCAACGTCAGGTCCTCGTTCCGAAAACACCGGAGACCTACACCCATGATGCGGACGGCAACCTTACCCTAGACGGACGCTGGGTCTATCGTTGGGACGCCGAGAATCGCCTGATCGCGATGGAAACCCGGCCGGAGGTCGCCACCGTCGCCCCTACCCAGCAACAAAAGTTGCAGTTTGCCTACGACAGCGGCGGACGCAGAATCCGCAAACAGGTGAGCGCATGGAACGGCACAACGTGGGTTCCGACAATGGACCGGCGGTTTCTCTACGACGGCTGGAACCTCGTCGCCGAACTCGACGGCCTCGCGGCAAACACCGTGATCCAGACCTACGTCTGGGGCCTGGATCTCTCCGGCACCCTGCAAGGCGCCGGCGGCGTCGGCGGCCTCCTCCGCTGCTCCACGAACACCGCTACCCACGCCCTCGCGACCGACGGCAACGGCAACATCGTCGCCAGCCTAGACTTGGCCACCGGCCAAACCACCCACGAATCCGACTACGGCCCCTTCGGAGAACCGATCCCCCTCACCGGCACCAGTCCGAGTCCTTATGGTTTTAGCAGCAAGTATCGGGACCTTGAGCCCGACCTCCTCTACTACGGCTTCAGATACTACAGTCTGAGCAACGGAAGGTGGCCAAGCAGGGATCCGTCGGGGGAGAGCGGGGGGGTTAACCTATATGGGATTGTCAATAATGATCCTATCAGTTTCGTCGATCCGCTCGGGCTGGCGCTTTATGCGTTCGATGGGACAAACAACGATGGATATCGCGATAAGCCAAGAGGCAACGAGACAAACGTCTTTATCCTGTTCGAGATTTATAAGGGCAATGCGACATATCTGCCCGGCGTAGGAACAAACGATGGGTTTCTCAACCTCTTAGGACTAGCCTTCGGGTATGGCGGTCAGGCCCGCGTGCGCCTTATGCTGGAAAGAGCAGGCGAATACATCACAAAGGGTGATCGTATCGCTGACATCATAGGCTTCAGCCGCGGCGCGGCTCAAGCGCGGGATTTTGCCAACAAGCTCAAGGAAAAGTATCCGTGCGTAAACATCCGCTGGATGGGATTATTCGACACGGTTGCGTCGGAAGGGCTGCCCAACGATGTGAATATAGGATACAAGCTCGGCATCCCGAATGGTGTCGGGAGCGTGCTGCACCTCACGGCGGGTGGCGAACGTCGAAGGAACACGTTCGCACTCAGTTCAATTAACCCTGGCCCTGGGCTAGCGAATCCCAATCCGAATTATCGCGAGGAGGAAGTGGCCGATGCAGTCCATTCTGATGTTGGCGGATTTTACGGCAAGAACCGCGGCCTCGCGAACCAATCATTGATTCGCATGTGGTGGGATGGGCTAAACCACGATGTTCCATTCGGTCAAATCCCGTCCATGTATCTCAATATCACCCCAAACGGACCCAACGACTCGCGCTGGTTCAACGACAAAGTAGTTGAAGCTATAACCGGTAGTCAGCGTGTCCGAAAGGTCTATTACCACCGATGAAAATCAGCTTACTCATACTTGGAATTTTTTGCGTATTGCTAACCTCGTGTGGCAACAGCGGACTAGCTGCCATGAAACCTGCCGTCGAAGTGGAGATGGTCAACGAATCATCGGGCGACTTGGAAAATGCCGAAGCGCGGTTTGGTAAATACGTCTGCAAATGGGGCTGGGTGGTGAAGGGCGCGAGTAAAAGCTACATGTATTATCCGCATCCGATCACCGCGCAGACGGAGCTGCATTGGGATGCATCAGGAAGCCACCGGACCAAGAAAATTGATTTAAGCAAAGTATATCCGCCTGGAAAATCCGGCCGGCTCACGTTCACAGTTTATGATGACCGAGTGGCAGCGAGCTTCCGCGGTAAATCGTCGGAATGATACAAGGCGCTAGCGCCGAGCCGCTGTCACGCCGTCTGCTTCCTCCTTCCTCCGCTTGCGCTCCGTCCGGTTGGGTATGATGAATCGTAAAATATTTCCCATTTTTCCTCTTATAATAATGTGGTCCGCTTGCAACTGGGTAGGCGTGCGCAGCGCTGTAGATGTGCTCATTATCAACAAATCCGGAAAGACACTCCACCATGTTCAGGCGGTGTTTGGCGCTCACACCTGCCGGTGGGGCGTTGTTGTGGAAGAGGGAACAGCCGGGGTAATGCTTTACCCGCATCCAATTACCTCGGATGTAGATTTTCAATGGACCGAAGCCGGGAAGGATCACAAAAGGAGCATTGATCTACGCGGCATCTATCCGCCCGGCACTTCAGGTCGATTGACTTTCATTTGTTACGAGGGGCGAACAACGGTTGAGTTCGTTAAGCAATAGTGCGCAGGACGATCATCGCCAAGACCTACCAATTAAGGCCTTCGGATCTGTTTTCACTATCAGCTTAGCCAACTTGGGAGATGGCATCCAACTCCAGTTTGCTTCTCCGCGAAAGCAGTTTGCTGGAACTGCCGCGTGAACCTGCGTCGTGCGAGTTGCCCCACCCGCGGACACGGGCCACCCGGGCGCCTCGCCTTGTGTCGGCCGCTTCCGAGTTATCCGCGTCTGGGGTGCTAAACCATCTCACCCCAAGAGATTTGAGACCCGACCGACCACCGCTCACCATAACTTCCGCTTACGCCGCACGCACGAGACACACGATATTGTGAAGACACTCACCCATACGTTGCCTACTTTGGCGCTTCTCACAGCCACTACGCTCCTAGCGCAGATCAGATACCCTGCAAAAATTACAGTGAAGGTAGTCGATGACTCCGGAACACCGGTAACATCAGGAATCCTACGCGCATCCACGTTCGCAAGATGGGTGCCCGGTGAGGGCTTCGGTCGGGATGAACACGACAACTTTGAGGCGCTCATCAACAAAGACGGCCTCGCTGTGATCGAGATGCGATGCT
>JBILLY010000528.1:0-4088 GCA_044375835.1 Opitutaceae bacterium | reverse complement strand
GGCCGCGGCGAGCTCCCTTTCGAGGGCGGCGCCGACGGCGCCGCCGTC
The DNA here is from genome assembly GCA_044375835.1 of Opitutaceae bacterium. GTDB lineage: Bacteria > Verrucomicrobiota > Verrucomicrobiia > Opitutales > Opitutaceae > ER46. The sequence goes on along the minus strand of JBILLY010000528.1, from coordinate 4,040 downwards.
GCTGCCGTGCACCGTGAAGACCGCGAAATCGAAGTCGGCCCGGAGGGCGCGCAGGATCGAGAAGGCGACGCGCTCGGCCCCGCCGAGGCCGAGGCGCGTGATGCACTGGAGCACGCGCGGGCGGCGGCGCGGCGACGCGGCGGGGGCGGCGGGGGCGGTCATGGCGCGGCGGAGCGGGCGAACGGCAGGTGGTCGCGCAGTGCCCGGGCTTCGCGGCGGAGCCGGCCGGAGAGGGCGACGAGCAGGCCTACGGCGAGGGCGCCGCCCACGGCCGCGGCGAGCAGCCGCAGGCCGAGCGAGTGGGCTTCGGCGGCGGCGCGGCCGGCGCGGAGGCCCGCGACCAGCCCGGCGGCGACGGCGAGCGGGCCGGCGAAGGCGCCGGCGTAGTCGCGGAGGCGGACGGAGGTGCCGCGGGTGGCGGCCCAGAGGCGCGGGAACAGGAGCGCGAGGTTGGCGGCGGCGAGGCCGGCGGCGAGGCCGGCCGGGCCATGGTCGCGGCCGAGCCACAGGCCCAGCAACGTGACGGGCAGGGCCAGCGCCGCGAGCGCGACGAGCCGGGAGGCATGGCCGGCGGCGACGCACACGGGATGGACGGTGGCGGTGAGGAACGAGGCGGCGGCGGACACGGCGAGCCAGACGAGCAGCGGGGCGGCGTCGGGCCAGCCGGGGCCCAGCAGCAGGTGGACGATTTCCGCGGGCAGGGCGAAGCAGACGGCGGCGACGGGCAGCGTGAGGTGCGCGATGGTGCCGGCGGTGGCGCGCAGGTGGGCGGCGAACGCGGGCGCGGCCGGACCGAGGCGGGAGAGGGTGGCGAGCAGGATCTGGCAGAACGGGGCGGCGAGGTGGGTGGCGGGTTGGACGAGCAGTTGGCCGGCGCGGTTGTAGTGGCCGAGCGGAGACGCGCCGAACCAGCGGCCGAGCAGCACGGTGTCGAGCTGCTGTTGGCCGAACTGGAGGAGCTGGGTGCCGGTGAGCGGCAGGCCGGTGCGGAGGAGGCCGCGCAGGCCGGCCCAGTCGGCCGGGGCGCGGGGCCGCCAGCGGCAGGTGCGCCACGCGGCGGCGAGCATCACGGTTTCGGATACGAGGAGGAAGGCGACGAAGGCCTGCGCGCCGGCACCGAGGGCGGCGGCGGCGAGCATCGCGGCGGTGCCCGCGACGGCGCCGGCGGTTTCGAGCCGGTTGAGCTCGGCGAAGCGCAGCTCGCGGGCGAGCAAGGTGCGCGGCCCGGCGTTGAGCCCGGCGAGGACGAAGCCGAGGCTCATGGCGCGGAGGAGGGGCGCGACGGCGGGGGCGGCGAAACCGGCCGCGACGGCGGGCGCGGCGGCGAACGCGACGGCGGCGAGGAGCAGGCCGAGCGCGGCGTTGAGGCGCCACAGGGCGGTCATCCGGCCCTCGTCGAGCGCGGGCGCCTGGATCGCGGCGGTGGTGGTGCCGAGGTCGCGGAACAGCGTGAGGAAAAAATAGGCCGCGGCGGCCATCGCGAAGTGGCCGTGGCCGGCGGGCGAGACGAGCCGGGCGAGCACGACGACGCCGGCGAATTTGCAGAGCACGCGGACGGCGTGGGAGAGCAGCGCGGCGCGGTAGCCCGAGGCGGCACGCGCGAGGGTCGCGGGTGGCGCGGGGACGGACGGACTCATCGGTCGGGGCGGTGCTGGCGGGAGACTTGCATCCTGGTTGCGGGCGTTTAGCACCCGGGTCGTGTCTTTGCGCGAAACGATGCCGGCCGCACCGGCGGCGAGGCAAGCTCCCTCGGTGGTGGCGGTGATCCCGGCCTACGGTCGGCCGGACCTGCTGCGGCAAGCGCTCGATTCGCTGGCGACGGAGCGGCCGGCGCTGGCGGGGGCGATCGTGGTGAACAACGGGCGCGATGCGGCGACGGCGCGGGCGGCGCGCGCCGCGGCGGTGCCGGTGACGGTGGTCGAGCCGGCCTGCAACCTCGGCACCGCGGGTGGCATCGCGGCGGGGATGCAGGCGGTGCTGGAGCTGCCGGCGGCCACGCATGCCTGGATTCTCGACGACGACTCGGTGGCGGAGCCGGGGGCGCTGGCCGCGATGCTCGCGGCGATGGCCGAGACCGGAGCCGAGGCGGCCGCGCCGTTGATCGCGGACGCGCGCGGCGAAGTGCGCTGGGTGCCTTGCCGGCTCCCGGGGGCGGAGCGGCGCTTTCTGCGCGAAGGGCCGGATCAGGCGCGCTGGATCGCGCGGTTGGGCGCGGCGCCGCGGCCCTGGCCCTGGACGATCTGGGCGAGCGTCGTGATCTCGCGGCGGGCGATCGCGGCGACGGGTTTTCCGCGGTTGGAGCTGTGGTCGCAGTTCAGCGACATCGAATACACGTTGCGCGTGACGGCGCGGTTCCGGGCGGTGTTGGCGCCGCGGGCGCTGTGCCGGCATCTGCCGCCGGAGACGGGCGGGGCGGGTTTCGACGCGAAGCTCTACGCGGCGCTGCAGAACGGAAACTACACGGGCCTGCGTTTGCCGCACGCGCGGCGCGCGCTGCGCCATCTGCCGGGGCAGCATTTCCGCTACCTGCGGCACTACGGGTTTCGGCCGGCGGCGTGGTGGCGCGCGGCGGGGGCGTTTTGGGAAGGCGCGGTGCTGGGGCGGCCGAGCGGGCGGACGTCGCAGCGGGAACAGTGGGAGCGTGCCCGGGCCGTGTGGCCGGAGGCCGGCGAGCCGCGGTGAGGCGGGCTCGGCGGGCGTCCGGAAGCATCCCGCGGAGGGTCTTTCGAGTGGAGGGGAGAGTCCCATCAATCCTCCGCTCCACTGATACACCGCCGAACCTCCTGAGGAGTTTTTCGCGGTGCTCGGAATGACGGACCGGTTTGGACGTCCGCTCAGCGCGGGTCGACGGAGCGGAGGGCCGCGGCGAGCGCCTCGAGGTGAGCGTCGACCGTGAAGTGCCGCAGGTAGCGCGCGCGGCAGACCCCGGCCGGCGGCGGGGCGGAGCGGAAACGCACCAGGGCGTCGGCGAGCGCCGCGGGATCGCCGGGCGCGACGAGTTGCCCGACGTCGGCGGTGACGATGTCGGGCAGGCCGCGCCAGCGGGTGGCGATCACGGGCCGGTCGTGGGCGAGCGCTTCGAGGGCCACCAGCGGGAGGCCTTCGGCGGGGTAGTGCGTGGGCAGCAGCAGCGCATGGCTGGCGGCGAAGTGGAGGCGTTTGCCGGCGGCGTCGAGGGAGCCGACGTGGCGCAACACTCCCGGATGCGCGGCGCACAGCGCGGCGAAGCGGCCGGCGGTGGCTGCGTCGGGGAACGGGCCGGCGGCGGTGAGCGTGAAAGCCGGCGGCGAGGTGGCCGCGCCGGCGGGGGACGGGGCGGCGAGGCGGGCGTTGGCGGCGAGCACGGCGGCGGCGGCGGCGAAGAGGCCCTTTTCCGCGCTGCCAAGGCCGAGAAAAAAGAGCGCGCACGAGGCGGCGGGGGCCGGGGCGGGCGGGGCGGGCGGGGGCGGCGGACCGGGATCGGGAATGCCGTTGGGGACGACGGCGCAGCGCCGCGGTTGGAAATACTCGGCATCGCCGCGGAGGGTGTCGGCGAGCACGAGCGCGTGGTGCGCGCGACCGAGCAGGGCGCGCGAGAGCCGGCGCTCGGCGGCGGTGGCGTGGGCCGGCAACCAAGCGCCGAGACCGACGGCGTGCCAGTGGAGCACCGTGCGGCGGAAGAAGGGGCGGCAGAGCGCCAGCACGAGCCAATCGCGGTAGAGGGCGCCGCGCTTGGGCGGGGCGGGCACGTAGTAGAGCGTGTCGCAGCTGTGGCGGAAGCGGGCGGCGATCGCGCGGACCGCGGCGGCGGCGGTGCGGAGGATTTTGGCGGGGCGCCAGCGGCCGATGTCGGCGGCGTCGGTCGAGAGCGCGAGGTTGACGTGCACAACGGCGATGCCGCGGGCGGGCAGGCCGTCGACCAGCGTCCGCACCATCGCGCTTTGCCCGTGGAGGGGCGGGGGAGTCTGCGCGAGGACGAGAAGCTTCATCTCAGGCTTGGAAAGGAAAACGGGGGCGCGATGATGCGCGCCCCGCATGAGCACTCCAGCCGCAAAACCGTC
>JBILLY010000933.1:0-2545 GCA_044375835.1 Opitutaceae bacterium | reverse complement strand
GGTCGTCGCCGTAGCCGCCTTGGGTGCCCCGTCGTAGGTCTGCGCCAAGTTAGCCAAGGTCACCGTCGCCGCAGCCTTCGCCACGGCGAGCGTGCCCGAAGCCGTGCCGACATAGTTGGCGTCGCCGATCGTTCCCACCACCGCATAAGTCCCGGCGGCCGTCGGCACGGAGGCCGACCCGTCGTAGGTGAAGTTCACGGCGAGACCGGCGGGCGAGGTCACCGCATTCGCCGCCCGAGGCGAGCCGTCGAACGTCTGGTTGAGATTGCCCAGCGCGACGCTCGCGGCGGCTTTGCCAATCACGAGCGTGCCGTTGGCCGATCCCGTGTAGTTGGCGTCGGAAACCGACGCGGTGACGCCGTAAGTGCCGGCGTTGAGCGGAGTGCCGGCGTAGTTGAAAACGACATTGAGGCCCGCCGGAGTAGTCGTAGCGCCCGCGGATTTCAGCGTGCCGTCATAGGTCTGGCTGAGGTCGGTGAGCGTTATCCCGGCCGTGGCTTTGCCGATCGTGACAGCGAGCGTGCCGTTGCCGGTGCCGCCCGGGTTCGTCGCCGAGATGTTGGCGGTATAAAGACCGGCCTGCGTGGGCACTCCGGAGATTAGCCCGGTGGCCGAGTTCACGTTCAACCCCGCGGGCAGGCCCGTGGCGCCAAAGCTCGCCGGGGAATTCGTGGCCGAGATGGAATAGTTGAACGCCATCCCGTAGGTTCCGCCCACCGCGGCGCTCGTGACGACCGGAGCGACAGCCACCGGCGGCGGGGCCCCCTGCAACGCCCCGTAAACGATACCCGCATTGTTGTCGTATCTGCCGCCCAGGAGCGTCGGCACACCGGTGCCGGTGATGTCGGCCAGATAGACGGTATCAACCCACGCAAGGGAAACGGTCGGCGAAGTTCCCGGCGCCTCCGAGACGCGCGAGAACGTGCCGTCGCCATTGTTGCGCAAGACCGCCGGCACACCGTATCGGGAGGTCGCGACGAGATCGATGTTGCCGTCGCCGTCGAGGTCGTAGTCCGCGAAGTGGTGATACGAACCGATGGGGCTGAATCCTCCGCTGCTGTTGGCCGCGGTCGCCTGCCCGGTATATGCGACGTGCGGCAAGAAATTCGTCAGCGCGCCTCCGGTATTCTGATACCACCGCACCCGGCCCACCCAGCCGTTGTCTCCGTCGCTGGTCGCGAATACAATATCGAGACGTCCGTCCCGGTTCATATCGATCAGCTTCAGATCGAAAGCGATGTGATAGGGCGAAGGCACCGGAGCCGTAAAGGTGGCGACAGCGGGGTAGTTCCCGGTGCCGTCGTTGCGCCACACCTTGAACCAATAGGAACCGTCCCGGCCCGTGGTCACGAGGTCCGCGTAACCATCGCCATCAAGATCGGCGAACTTGATGACGCGACTGCCGTAGGTGCCACCGGTGGGATTCGGCACCTGCGCGGGATTCGGCTGAAACGTGCCGTCGCCGTTGCCGCGGAACAGAAGGATCGGCTTCCCGTAGATGCTGGTCACGGCCAGGTCGACTTTGCCCGCGGGCCCGGTCGTTTTCCCGGCGGCGATGGCGATCGGCTGATAGTCGTAGGGGAAATAGGGATTGGTTTCGTGCATGCTGGGAAACGGATACCCGGCACGGGGGGTGAAGCCGTTGCCGTTGTTCAGGTAGACGGTGAGTCCGGTCCCGAAGGGCCCGATGCCGATCGTGACGATATCGGGGCGACCGTCCTCGTTGAGATCGTGCACCAACGCCTTGCCGATGCTGTTTCCGATCACGATCGACTCCGAGAAGGCCCCGTTGCCGAGACCGTAGGCGACGCCCCAGGCACCCGAAGGCGACTTGGTCGAGACGATGTCTAGCCGGCCGTCGCCGTTCAGGTCGGCGAACGAAAGTTCACTGCCCGCCCACGACTGGAAGCCGGTCGGAGCCGGAAACGAAAGCGGCGCGGTGACCGCCCCGTAGCGCGCCGCCGCCAAAGCGACCGAACCCACGTCGACCGTGCCGACCAGGACGAACTTGCCGTCGCCCTGGACCGCGATGCCCAAGGCCCGGTCGGAGGAGGACGCGAAGTTCACCTGAGGGGCAATTCCCCCCGTGCCGAAGGTCGTATCCAGACTCCCGTTCGCCCGATAGACCGCCAGACTGAAATCCCCGACCGCCCCGCCCGCGACCGCGATCCGGCCGTCCTGCAGGATCGCGAGATCGTTGGCGTAGCTCGCCCACGCTTGGTTGTTCCCGATCTCGGTCGTCACCACTCCGCCGCTGCCAAAGCCGCTGTCCAGCGTGCCGTTGGCGTTCAGCCGCAGGACCATTTGGACCGTATAGCTCCACGACGCGCTGGCGGCATAGCCGCCGACGACAATTTTGCCGTCGGACTGGATGCCGACGCAATTACCGATCTCCTGCATCCCGTTGGAACCGGCGACCGCATCCAACCGCACCATCCCGTTCGCTCCCGGCCCGAACGAAGTGTCCAGCGAACCGTCGGAGTTGAGCCGGGCCACGCCGACCTCGCTCGCCTGGCCGCCCGGCGCGCTCATCTGGTTGGCATAG
>JBILLY010000916.1:0-2603 GCA_044375835.1 Opitutaceae bacterium | reverse complement strand
TCCTGGACGAGGCGGGCGTCGTTCTGCAGGAGCTGGGCGTAGCCGATGACGCCGTTGAGGGGAGTGCGGAGCTCGTGGCTCATGGCGGCGAGGAAGGCGCTCTTGGCGCGGGAGGCGGCTTCGGCCTGGTCGCGCGCGGCGGCGAGGGCGCGGGTGCGGTCGGCGACGAGGGCTTCGAGGCGGCGGCGTTCGCGCTCGGCGCGGCCGAGGCGCCAGCGCACGAAGCCGAACATCGCGCCGAGGGCGGCGACGACGTAGGCGAGGCGGGCGGCGGGGGAGCGGTGCCAGGGCGGGGCGACGTTGAAGACGAAGCGCAACGGCGTGCTGTCGGCGCCGGCGGCGTCGGTGGCGACGGCTTCGAGCGTGAAGGGGCCGCCCTCGAGGTTGGTGTAGGTGATTTCCGGATGCGGCGACGGGGCGCTCCAGGCGCGGTCATGGCCGACGAGGCGGGTGCGCCACGTGACGGCGCCGGCGTCGAGGCGGCCGGGGCTGAAGCGGAACACGAGGCGCTCGGTGGACGCGGGGAAGACGGGCGGGGCGGCGGGAACGAGCGGCTGGGGCAGGCCGGCGGCCGAGACGGAGTGGAGGCGGGGGCGCCAGGTTTTGGCGGGGAGGGCGGCGAGGCGGGCGGTCTCGAGGCGCACGACGGCCTGGGCGGATTTGCCCCAGAGGATGTCGCCGACGGGATCGCGGTGGAAAAAGATGAAGCCGCCGGCGCCGCCGAGCGGCTGGACGGCGGCGGGGGCGGCGTGCCAGCGGGCGGGCGGGCGGGGTGAGCCGGGAGAGATCTCATACCAGCCGAGCGGGCGGCCGCTGCGGCCGTCGAGATGGCCGCCGCTGGCCCAGAGGCGGCCGGAGCGATCGAGCGTGCTGGGGTAACCGTGGCGGGCGCCGTCGGGCAACTGGAACGCGGGCTCGGGGCCGAAGCGGCGGCGGGCTTCGTCGAGCTGCCAGGTGCCCTCGGCGGTGTAGAAGGCGGGGCCCCAGGGGGCGGTGAAGACGAGGGTGTAGCCGCGGGTGGGCGGGAGGCCTTCGTCCTGGCCGAAGCGGTCGACGGCGGGCGTGCGCCAGCCGGCGGGGCCGGCGGCGGCGCGGAGGCGGACGAAATGGCCGGAGCGCGTGCCGACCCAGACGGTGTCGGCGCCGATGGGTGTGATGAGTTCGGAATAGCCGAGCGGGGTGTCGTGCTCGACGGTCAGGCCGGCGGCGTCGAGGCGGGCGACGACGAAATTTTTGTCGCCGCCGAGGTAGACGCGGGCGGGGTCGTCGGGCGTGGTCCAGACGACGGTGAGGTCGTCGGGGCGCTGGAGAAGCGTTTTGAAACCGGTGTCAGGGCGATACTGATACAGGGTATTGGTGGCGGCGACGAGGAGGCCGGCGGGGTGCGGGGCGAGGTCGTTGATGGTGCCGCCGGTGCCGGGGAGGGCTTCGAAGCGGGCGGCGTTGCCGGTGGCGGGATCGGCGGGGACGAGGCGGTGCACGGCGTCGACGACGCCGGTGTAGAAGACGCCGTCCTGGCGCGTGAAGGAGCGCATGCCGCCGGGGCCGGGGCCGTTGCGCTCGTCGAAGACGGAGGCGGGGGTGGCGAGGTCGAGGCGGACGAGGCCGTTGGTGCCCCCGGACCAGAGGCCGCCGTCGCGGTCGACGACGAGGCCGTAGGTGGTGTTGGCGGGGAGGCCGTGGGATTTGTCGAGGCGGGTGAGGGCGGCGCCGTCGGGGGTGACGAGCGCGAGGCCGGAGGAGCGGGTGAAGGCGGCGATGCGGCCGTCGGGCAGCGCAAGGAGGCCGAGGGGACGGAGGCCGAGGAGCGTCGCGGCGCCCGGACCGGTCCACGGGGCGGCGGCGGTTCCGTCGGCGGAGAGGGCGACGAGGGCGGGCGGGGAGGCGAGGGCGAGGAGGCGGTTGCCGGGGAGCGCGGCGAGGCCGGTGACGGTGGCCTTGGCGAGGGAGGTGCCGGCGGCGAACGGTTGCCAGGCGGAGCCGTCCCAGCGGAGGAGGCCGCCGCCGACGGAGGAGGCGTAGAGGGTGTCGCCGACGGCGTGGACCATGGTGCGGCCGGGGGCGGCGGGCGGGGTGAAGCGGAAGCGGCCGCGTTGCCAGACGAGCCAGCCTTTCTCGGCGGCGAAGGCGACGGCATCGCCGGCGGCGCGGGCGCCGCGGACGCTGCCGAGCGGCAAGGCCTCGGCGGGCACTTCGCCGACGAGGGAATGGTAGACCGGGCGGCCCGCGGGGTCGTCGGCGTAGTAGCCGATCTCGTCGTCGCCGGAAACGTAGACGCGGCCGTCCGGGGTGGCGACGAGGCGCCAGGCCCAGAGGGCGGGATACGGGAGACGTTCCCAGCGGGCGCCGTCGTAGCGGTGGAGGGCGCGTTGCGAGGTGCCGTAGAAGCGGCCGTCGGCGGCGATGGCGAGGTCGTTGATCTGGTAGTGGCCCTGGTAGGCGTCGGGCAGAAACCGCTGCATCAGCGGCAGGCCGCGCTCGGGATCGTAGAGCGGGGCGTCGGCGGCGCGGGCGGTGCGGTCGGCCGGGAGCGCGACGAGGAGCGCGGCGGTCAGGGCGGCGACGAGGCGGAGGGACGGAGAGACAGAGGGACGGAGAGACGG
>JBILLY010000526.1:0-4101 GCA_044375835.1 Opitutaceae bacterium | reverse complement strand
ATCGCGCCGCGCGCCCAGCCCGGCAGGGCCGGGTCCCGCCGCGCCGGATCCGGCCGCGGCGCGCCCGCGGCGCGACCGGAGCCGGCGGCGGCATTCGCCGACGGCGCGCGTCCGCCCTCCAGCAACCCGCGCACATGCGCCGCGAATTCCGCGCCCACCCCGGCCGCGCCCACCGGCGTCCACTGCACCGTGCGGAACACGTCCGGCACGAGCGCGTCGCGCTCCGCCACCCCGTCGAGCACGAGCGGCAGCAGAAACGGCATGCCCTCCGCCATGTCGTGCGTGCGCTCCACCGCGAGTTTCCATTCCCGGCGGAAATAGCCCTCGGGCCGCCCCTGGGTGTTCGCCGAGATCACCGGCACAAACAGCGTGCACTCGCGGATCTGGCGGCGGATCTTCTGGTCCCACGCGTCGCCGCCGCGCAGCTCCTGCTGGTCGAACCACACTTCCACGCCCGCCGCCCGCAGCGCCTCCGCCACCCGGCGCGCGGCGTCCGCGTCCTGCGACGCATAGGAGAGGAAAACCGCTTTGCCGGACGCATTCATGCGGCGGCACGATTCCGCCTCCGCCCCCGGGCGACAAGTCGGATCACCGCGCCGCGGCAGCCGGCAGCCGCTCGAACCGCACGCGCCGGCAGCGCCCGAGCGCATTCGTGGCGACCAGCCCGTCGACCTTTCCGTCCGGCCCGCGCGTGAACGTCATGTGCCACGCACGCCCGAGCCAAAATCCGTCCGCAAACGTGGGCTCCGCCTTCTGCGCCGGCGCCGGGAAAATCCGCAGCGCCAGCGCCCGGCCCTGCACCGTCGCCGGGATGGTCACGCCGAGTTCCGGACTCCGGTAATCGCCCGCGTAGTCGGCGAGTTTCTCCTCCGTCGGCGCCGCCGCGGGCACCACCGTGTAGCGGCGCGCGATCCGGTTGGAAGTGAACGTGAGCCGCCGCGGCCGCCCGTCGCGCACCAGGTCGAACTCATACTTCGTGCCCAACACCGTGCCGACAAAGGAGTGCGGCCCCGTCGGCACCGCCTCGGCGCCGTTGATCAGCAGCCGATCGCCGAGGACCGCCACCTGCGCGAGCATGTCGTGCCCGGGCGAGCGGTAGAGCCCCGCGTGCGCTTGCAGCTGCGCCGTCGGCAGCAAAATGCGCGGCGGCTTTTCCACCGGCGCCAGCTCCGGCCCGCCGATCGCGTCGATGATCCGGTAGGTCTGCGCCCCCGCGTCGATGCCGGCGAGGTTGCTCAAAATCGCGATCGAGAGCCCGAGCGAGGGGAAGCGCGCGAGGTAGGTCGAGTAGCCCGCCGTCGCGCCGCTGTGCGAAATCTCCGGCACGCCGCGGTAGGTGCCGATGCGCAGGCCGAGCCCGTTCTCGATCACCGTGCCGTCCCGCAACGTTCCCGGCTCCTGCATTTGCCGCACGACCTCCGCCCATTCGCCGGTCGCGCCGTCGAAGCTCGCGTTCCACCGCAGCAGGTCGCCCACCGTCGTCACCAGCCCGCCGCTGCCGTGGATGTTGCTGTAGGGCAGGTCCGTCCGGAACGTGCCGCCGCGCTCCAGCGAATACGCCGACGCCCGGCCCCTGATGATCTTGGTGAACTGCGTGCGCCACTCCGTGTCGATCATCCCGCGCGGGGCGAAAATCTCGTCGCGGCAAAACTCCGCGAACGACCGCCCGCTCGCCCGCTCGATCACGAAGGTCAGCAGCACGTAGCCGGTGTTGCTGTAGGCGTATTCCGCGCCGGCGGGAAAATTCAGCTCCCGCTGCCGCGTCATGATCTCCAGCAACTCCGTGTTCTCGTGCGGCGACGCGTAGGTCGGCCGCCCGAGCAAGTCGAAGAGCCCGTGCATGTCGCGCAGACCGCTGGTGTGCGTGAGCATCTGCCGCAGCGTCACCTCGTCCGCGCAGGCCGGCAGCTCGGGGAGAAACGTTTTCAGCCGGTCGTCGAGCGAGAGTCGGCCGCGGACCGCGAGCAGCGTCACGGCGGCCGCGGTGAACTGTTTCGCGACCGATCCGGTCTCCGACCGCGTGTCGGCCGAGAGGCGCACGTCGTGCTCGAGGTTGGCCATGCCGTAGCCGCGCACGAACACCGGTTCGCCCCCGCGCGCGATCGCCACGACCGCCCCCGGCGTATCGTCGCGGTCGATGCGCGCGAAGAGCCGGTCGACCTTCGCCGCGTCCTCGGCCGGCAACTCCGCCGCCGGCACTCCTCCGGCCGCCGCGAGCCACACCGCGACCGTCGCGCGGAGCGACGCGGAGCGGAACGAAACGGCGCGGCGGAGGGCGAGCAACATGGGCGCGGCCGCGAGCCTGCGCGGGCCGGGCCCCGAATCAATCCTCGCGCCCGGGAAAAACCGCCGCCCGTCGGCATGCGCTCCCCGCGTCCGCGGCACGAACCGGCTTCGCCGTTGACGCTTTCCGACCCAGCCCGTGCGATGCGCGGCCCGCATGAGCGCGTCCACCCAGCTCCCGCTGTTTCACGTCGTAGGCTTCTCCGGCCACCGCACCGTGACCGACCCCGCCGGCGTGGCGCGCACCATCGCGGAACTGCTCGAGACGCTCCGCCGCGAGGCCCCCGGCGAGTGGCTGGCGCTCTCGTCGGTCGCCCACGGGAGCGACCAGATTTTCGTCCGCGAGGCGCGCCGGCTCGGCCTCTCCTGGCACGCGATTCTGCCGCTGCCGAAAGCCGAGTTCGCCCGCGACTTCGAACCGGCGGAGTGGACGCGGACCGAAGCCCTCCTCGCCGAGGCCGAGCACATCCGCGTGATCGCGGAAAACGGCACGCGCGAGGACGCCTACCTCGACGGCGGCCTCGAGACGGTCAACGGCTCCGATGTGCTCATCGCCGTCTGGGACGGTGAACCGGCACGGGGCAAAGGCGGCACCGCCGAGGTCGTCGACTACGCCCTCTCGCTCGGCAAACCCGTCATCGTGATCGATCCCGCGTCGCTCGCGGTGCGCCGCCACCACTTCGATCGGCTCCAGCGCGACGACGCCGGCCTCGCCAACCTCAACCGCCTGCCCGAGGCGGACGGCGGCTGGGGCACCAACCCCTTCGACGCCCCGGGCAACATCTTCGCCTTCCAGCAGAAGTGCGACCACGCCGCCACGCACGGCGCGCCCTACTTCCGCCGCCTCATCGTCGGCACGGTGATCCTGCACGTCTCCGCCACGCTCGTCGCCGCCGCGGCCCTGTCCTTCGACCTGCACCTGCTCGTGCTGCCGTGGATCAAGCTGCTCTGCCTCGTCGGCGCCCTCGCCGTGGCCGTCGTGCTGCACCGCCACCAACACTCGCTGCAAAACTGGGTGCACTGCCGGCTCGCCGCGGAGTTCTGCCGCTCGGCCCTCGCCACGTGGGGTCTGCGCCGCGCGACGCCGCTCTTCGAGGACATGGACCTGCCGGTGGCCCGCGGCCTCATCCGCTCGCTGCACGTGCTGCATTGCCGCGCCTCGCTCACGCAGCAGGTCTCGATGGAGGAGTTTCGCCGCCTCTATCTCGAGTGCCGCATCGACGACCAACTGGCCTACTACCAGCGCCAGGAAGCGCGCGCGCTGCCGCTCTTCGGCCGGTTGAAACTCGGCTTCTGGATCGCGACCGTCATCGCGCTCGGCTGCACGCTCGCCTACGCCGTCTGCCACACGGCGCACCTGCACGTGCCCGACTGGGTGGAGCACGGCGTGTTTTACTTCCTGCCGATCTCGCTCCCGGTGATCGCCGCCGCCTTCATCTCGTTCATCTCGATCAACGACCTCCAGCGCCGCGTCGCCCGCTACCGCGAGATGCAGGCCAAGCTCGAGGACGCCCGGAAGCGCCTCGTGTTCTGCCAGACCTGGAACAGCCTCGAGCGCATCGTGCTCAAGACCGAGCGCGCCCTGCGCCAGGAAATGCTCGAGTGGCACTCGATCACGAGCTTCACCGAGTCGCACTGAGCCGGCGGCCGGCGGAAACTCCAAACGCCAAAGGGCCAAACTCCGAAAAACCGCGCGAGCGGGGGCCGCCCATTCGGCCCGCTGACTCCGCGGGATTCAGCCTTCCGACCTTTGGCCCTCCGCCTTTTGTGATTTGGCGTTTGGCCTTCGGCACTTGGCGCATTGGCGCCCTGCCGCCT
>JBILLY010000527.1:0-4101 GCA_044375835.1 Opitutaceae bacterium | reverse complement strand
TCCTCCCTCGCTCCCTCCGCCTCAGGCCCGACCTTTCCATCGTGTCGTTCGTGTATTTCGTGGTTCCTCCTCATGTCCCTCCCGCCTGACCTCACCGCCGCCGACGTGGAAAATCTCCTCGCGCGCCTCCCGCGCCTGCGCGCGGAAATCGCCAAGGCCATCGTCGGCCAGCAGGCCGTCGTCGAGGAACTGCTCACCGCCTTCATCGCCGGCGGCCATTGCCTGCTCGAAGGCCTGCCCGGTCTCGGCAAGACCCTCCTCATCCGCTCCCTCGCGCAGGCCGTCCAACTGACGTTTCACCGCATCCAGTTCACGCCCGACCTGATGCCCTCCGACATCGTCGGCACCGAAGTCCTCGAAGAGGACCACGCCACCGGCCGCCGTTTCTTCCAGTTCAACCGCGGCCCCATCTTCGGCCAACTCATCCTCGCCGACGAAATCAACCGCACGCCGCCCAAGACGCAGGCCGCCCTGCTCGAAGCGATGCAGGAAAGTTCCGTCACCTACGGCGGAAAAACCTACGCCCTCGAGCGCCCGTTCTTCGTGCTCGCGACGCAAAATCCCATCGAGCAAAGCGGCACCTACCCGTTGCCCGAGGCCCAGCTCGACCGCTTCTTGCTCTACCTCACGATCGACTATCCCGCCGAGGCCGAGGAACTCGCCATGCTCGCGCGCACCACCGGCGCCCCGCCCCCCGTGATCGAGCCCGTGATGTCCGCCGCCGACATCGTGCAACTGCAACAGCTCGCCCGCCGCGTCGCCATCGCCGACCCGCTGCTCGCCTACCTCAACCGCCTCGTCCGCGCCACCCGCGACCGCAGCCACCCCGCCGTCGGCCGCTGGATACGCTGGGGCGCCGGCCCGCGCGCCGGCCAGGCCCTCGTGCTCGCCGCCAAGGCCCGCGCCCTCCTCGCCGGCCGCTTCGCCGTCACGCTCGACGACATCCGCACCCTCGCCGCCCCCGTGCTGCGTCACCGGATTCTCCTTACGTTCGAAGCCGAGGCGGAAAACATCACCCGCGACCGCGTCGTGCGCGACCTCCTCGCCGCCGTGCCCGGCCCCGCCGCCCCGCTCCCGACCTGACCCCGGCCATGGCCGACTCCGCCGCGCCCGCCGCCCTGCTCGATCCGCACCTGCTCGCCGCCACCCGCGGCCTCACGCTCACCGCGCGCCGCCTCGTGGCCGGCGCCGTCGCCGGCCTGCACGCCAGCCGCCGCCCCGGCATCGCCCGCGAATTCAGCCAATACCGCGCCTACCAGCCCGGCGACGAGCCGCGCCACCTCGACTGGAAACTCTACGCCCGCTCCGACCGCTTCTTTCTGCGCGAGAGCGAAGTCGACACCCGCGTCGCCGTCACCCTCGTCCTCGACGCCACCGCCTCGATGCAGCATCCCGCGGCCGACTCCGCCGGCGCCCCGCGCAAGTTCGACCTCGCGCGGTCGCTCGCCGCCGCGCTCGCCCTGCTCGCCGAAGCCCAGGGCGACGACCTCGCGCTGCACGTCGTCTCCGCCGGTGAAGTCGTGTCCATCGTCGGCGCCGGCCAACGCCAACCCGCCCGACGCATCCTGCACGCGCTCGCCGGACTCGACCCCGCCGGCCGCTGGCCCGCGGATCCGACGCAGCTCGCGCACGCCCTCCGACGCACCGAGCACGACGCCAGCAGCGCCGGCCCGGGCACGACCGCCCGCATCACCGTGATGCTCACCGACGGCCACGAGCCCGGCGGCGAGATCCGGGCCGCGCTCGCCCCGTTGCACGCGCGGCAACACGAGCTGCTGTTCCTCCACTTCCTCGCCCGCGACGAACTCGACTTTCCCCACCGCGGCCCCGTGTGCTTCGAGGAATGGGAAACCGGACGCACGCTCGAAGCCGACGCCACCGCCGTGCGCGCCGCCTACCTCGCCGCCGCCCAACGCGAACGCGACGCCTGGGCCCGCGCCTGGGGCGGCGACCGCTTCGACTACCTCGCCCTCGCCACCGACGAAGCCCTCGGCCGCGCGCTCCGCGCCTTCCTCCGCCGCCGCGCGCGCCGCTGACCCCGCACCATGGTCCACCTCGCCGCCCCGCTCGGTTTGCTGGCGCTCGGCGCACTCCTCGTGCCGCTCCTGCTGCACCTCGTGCGCCGGCCGCCCCACACCGTGCGCGTCGGCGACCTGCGCTTCCTCGCAAAGGACCGTCGCCCCGTCCGCTCCCTGCGCTGGCACCGGTGGCTCCTCCTTTTGCTCCGCTGCGCGCTGCTCGCCGCCCTCGCCTTCGCCCTCGCCGGCGTAGCGTGGCAGCCCCGCACCGCCGCCCCCGCCCGCTGGCTGCTCCTCGTGCCCGGCACCGTGCTCGACCCCGTGGCCCGCGCCGCGTGGGACCGCCTTCGCGCCGAGGGCTACGCCCCCCGACTGCTTGCCGCCGGCTTCCCGCTGCTCGAGGCGACGCCGCCCACCAAGGCCACGGTTGATCCTTGGTCACTCCTCCTCGAAGCCGACTTGGCTGTGCCCGCCGGCTCCCGCGCCCACGTGTTCGGGCCAACCTCCTCGACCCTCTTCCGCGGCCCGCGCCCCGCGCTCGGCCAACTCGCCGTGACGTGGCACAGCACCGCCGCGGCGCCGCAGTCGTCTCCGCCCCCGACTCCGCCCCCGCGCGTGGCGCTCGTCGCCGCCGCCAACCGCACCGACGACGCCCGCTATCTCCGCGCGCTGTTCACCGCCCTCGGCGCCGCGGCCGTCACCGACGCAACCGCCGACTGGGTCTTCCAACTCGGCGACGTGCCCTTGCCGCCCACGCTCGCCGCCGCGACATCCCGCGGCGCCGTCCTCGTATCCGACGCTCCCGACGCGGCGTCGCCGCAAACGGTCGTCCGCACCCTTTCCGCCGGCGCCGACGGACTGCGTCTCCATCGCCGCATCGACCTCTCTTCCGGCGTCGCCCTGCAGCGCGACAGCGCCGGCGAACCCTGGCTCGTCGAAACGCGCACCGGCACCGGCCGGCACTGGCGGTTCGCATTCCGCTTCCACCCCGAGTGGACCGACTGGCCGCTCCGCGGCGCCTGGGCCACATGGTGGCGCGCCCAACTCGCGCCGCCGCCCGAGGCCGCGCCGGCCCTCGCCCCCGAGCAGGCCGCGCCGGCCTTCGTCCCGGTATCTCCTAGCAACCCCGCCACCACGACCTCGCTGGGCCGCATCGATCTCCGTCCCTGGGCCTGGTGGCTCGCCGTCCTCCTCTTCGCTGTCGAACGCACGCTCAGCCTGCGCGCCACCCGCCGAAAGGCCGTCGCATGAACCGCGCCGAGCTCGAACGTCGCGCCGCCCTCTGGCGCCGGCACCACGCCGTCCGCGCGTCCACGTGGGGCCTCGCCGCCGGACTCGCGGTCGCCGCCCTCGCGGTGCGCTCCGCCCCGGGCCCCGCCGTCCTGCTCGGCCTCGTTGCCAGCACCGCTGTATCGGTTCTTCTGCGACGCCGCCGGCCGCCGGTGACCACGGAAACGATCGCCGCCCAACTGAATCGCCTCTGCCCGACCCTCGAGGAAAGCGCCGGCCTGTGGCTGCGCGACCCCGCGGCTCTGACCCTCCTCGAACAACTCCAGCTCCGCCGCCTCGCAGCCGCCTGGGCCGCCTTGCCGGACCGCGCCACCCTCGCCTGCCCCCCGCCGCGCGCCCTCCGTCCCGCTCTCCTTGCCGCGTCCGCCGCCGCCTTTGCCTTGGTCGCGCTGCACCTGTGGCCGACGCCACCGAGTCGTCCCGCCTCCGCTGTCGCGTCCGTGCCCCTCGCCGCGCCGCCCACCGCCGCCCGTCCGGCGGCGCTCGCGTTGCGCCACGTATCGCTGGAGATCGTGCCGCCCGCCTATCTCGCCGCCGCGCCGCGTCGCCTCGATGCCCTCGACGGCGAAGTCCCCGAAGGGTCCGTCGTCACGTGGGACCTCGGCTTCGACGGCGCCCCCGCCGCCGTTGCCCTCACCTCCGCGCGCGATCCGCGGCCGCTCGCCGCCACCGCACTCGGCGGCGGTCGCTTCCGCGTGTCCACCACGCTGAGCGACACCTTGCTCTACCAAGTCGCGCTGACGCGCCCGGACGACACGCGCGTTGTCCTGCCGGAACTGCACGTGCTCAAAGT
>JBILLY010000754.1:0-3162 GCA_044375835.1 Opitutaceae bacterium | reverse complement strand
GTCGACGGGACTGGACGAGCAGCCCGCGCAGCCGGCGCACAGCGTCAGGCCCAACGCGATGCCAAGGAGGCGGATGGCTTGGCGCCGGGAGTCCCATGCGAACGCAACCGCGGCCCCGGCGCTGGTCGGATCTGCCGGTGGCTGGCGATGGAGTGCGGGGACGAACAGGGACATGGCGCCGCGGGCGATTCCGGAATCCTCGGTCGCCGCCGGCCACGGCGTCGAGCGCTTGCGTCGCCCGCCGTGCGCCGCGCGCCGGCTCGCCTCACGGGGTCTTCGGCTGGGCCCAGGCGGGGACTTCGTGCGGGGAGAAACCGAGGACCGCGGGGATGAGATAGAAGGCTGCGAGCAAAATGCCGGCGGCGCAGATCAGGTTCAGCGTGAGGCCGGTGCGCACCATGTCGGGCACGGACAGGCGCTCGGTGCTGAACGCGATCGCGTTGGTCGGCGACGCGCCCGGCATCATGAACGCGCAACTCGCCGCGAGCGTCGCGGGAATCATGATCAGGAAAGGATGCACCTCGAGGCCGCCCGCGAGTCCGGCGAGGATGGGGAGAAACGCCGTGATCGTCGCCGAGTTGCTCATGAATTCCGACACCAGCACCACGAGCGCCACGACTCCGATCAGGACGACCCACACGGGCACGTCGTGGAAGACATGCAGCTCCTGGCTGAGCCAGCGCGTGACGCCCGTCTCGGTCAGCGCCGACGAGAGGCTGAGGCTGCCGCCGAAGAAGATGAGGATGCCCCAGGGCAGTTTCTCCGCGTCCTTCCAGGAGAGCACGGTGCGCCCGAACTTCGCGTCGAGCGGCACGACGAACAGCAGCAGCGCGCCCACGATCGCGATCACGGCGTCCTCGACCGGCGCGCCGATGAGGCGCGACCAGAAATCGCCGAAGACCCAGCCCAGCACGCAGAGGGCGAAGACCGCGGTCGTCGCGATCTCGCCGCGCGTGAACGCGCCGATCCGGGCGTATTCCGCGCGCATCATCGCGCCGAGGCCCGGCACGGCGGGCGCGCCGCGCAGCAGCGTGGCCCACAGCAGCAGCCAGCACCCGGCGAGGAGCGCGACCGCGACGGGCACGCCGAAGGTCATCCACTGCGCGAGGCTCAGGTTCACGCCGTAGGTTTTGCTCACGTAGCCTTCGAGCACGGCGTTGGTGGGGGTGCCGATGAAGGTCGCGAGGCCGCCGAGGCAGGGCGCGTAGGCGACGGCGAGCACGAGGGCCTTGGTGACCGGCGTGGCGGCGACCGTGCCGCCGCCGATCAACGCGGCGATGCTGAGCGCCATCGGCATCATCACCATCGCGGTGGCGGTGTTGCTCATCCACATGCCCATGAAGCCGGTCACGACGAGCAGGCCCGCGAGGAGGCTCGGCAGATTCCACCCCACGTGCCGCAGCAGGCCGAGGCCGAGGCGCTCGTGCACGCGCCATTTCTGGATCGCGATGGAGAGGATGAAGCCGCCGAGAAAAAGGAAGATCAGCTCGGCGGCGAAATTGGCCGCGGCTTTGCGCAGCGTCATGATGTTGGCCAGCGGCAGCACCACGAGGGGCAGCAGCGCCGTGACGGGGAGCGGCATCGCTTCGGTGATCCACCACACGCCCATCCACAGCGCGAGGCCGCACACGCGCCACGCGACGGGGTTGAGGCCTTCGGGCGGCGCGACGACAAACGTCATCAAAAAGAGCGCGACACCGGCGAAGAGTCCGATCTGGCGGACGAGGGCGGGCGTGGTGTCGGCGGGTTGGGGGGCGGGGGCGGGGGCGGCCGGCGGCTGGGGGGAAAGCATCGCGAGCACCGAAAAATCACTTTCTCCCGCGCGGCAACGCTGCGCCCGCGGTCTGGAAACAGCGTCGCGGCTTCCACTCGCGCGGGCGGCTTCCGGAATCGGGCGATGCGCCCGCGCATTTTCGGTTTTCCGCGGCGCGGGTGAGGGCGGTGGACGCGCAGGTTGGCGTCGAGCCCGGCGCGTTTCCGTGCGGCTTTGGGTGCCGGCGAGCGGCGCGATGGCGACCTGTTCCCCGTTCGCCGGCAGTGCGGCGAGGCCGCGGATCGCAACGCGGACGGAGGCGCCGGACCGGCGCGGCGGGCCTTCAGGCGCCCGGCACGTAGCGCGCGGGCTGACGGTTGAACTCGGCGGAGCGCCCCAGGGGGATGCTCAGCGTGCTCCAGGCCGGACCGCGGAGGTGTTTGGCCACGTAGACGATCTGCCCGACGTGGTAGGCATAGTGCGTGAGCTGGCGGTTGATCGCCTGCAGCACGGTCAGCGGTTCGCCGCGGATGGTCACGGTGCGCGCCAGGTCCGCGTCACCGAGCGGCTCGAGCGCGGCGGCGAGCGTCGCCCAACCGCGGGCCCAGGTCGCGAGCAGGTGCGCGCGCGTATCGTCGGCCGCGATGCGGAACTCGGCGTCGCGGTCGCGACCGGGTTTCTCGCCGTCCGTCGCGAGAAAATCGGTCCAGCGGGAGACGAGGTTGCCGCCGACGTGTTTGACGATCACGGCGACGCTGTTGTCGCCGGGGGCGGGGGCGGCGAAGAACTGCTCGTCGGAGAGCTGGGCCATCGCGTTGTCCGCGAGGGTTTGCAGGCGTTTGAATTCACGGGTCACCAGCGGGACGTAGGCTTCGTTCATGGGAGGGATGCGCCGGCCGAAGCGGCGCGGCCGACCCGCGCCCGAACGGCAACGATGCGCGCCGATGCTGCGGCGCGCCGCGCGCCGAGTCGAGAATCGCACCGGTCTGCGGCGCACAGCCGGGCACTTTCGGTGCGGGACACTGCGCGCGCGGGGCGACGCCGGGCCGGCTCCGTCAGACCGGGGACGTGCGCAAGGTGCCCTGCAGTTTGCGCGCGAGTCTCGCCGCGGTGAACGCGACCGCGCCCGCGGCCGACGCGACGACGAGGATCATCATGAATCCCGCCGGCCGGTCTTCGTCGTCGCCGAGCGCGACGATGAAGCCGACCGCGCCCACCACGAAGACGACGAGCGTCAGCGCGCAGCGCTTGATCGCGCGCAACGCGTCCACCGTGAAGGGCGAGAATCGGCCGCTCCGCCCCGCGTCGCCCAGGAGCCGGAAGGCCCGGTGGAGGGCGACGAAATACGGGATCGAGCCGACGTAGACATAGGCCAAAAACGGGTCGTGGAAGTAGACCTCGAAGGCGGT
>JBILLY010000525.1:0-4104 GCA_044375835.1 Opitutaceae bacterium | reverse complement strand
CCCTTCTCGCTCCGACCCGGCGAGCGCCGCCGCCTCACACTGGAGATGCCCACGCTCGCCCCCGTCGACCGCGTCCGCTCCCGCGAGCGCCGCCCGCTCCACCTCGTCCTCGATGGCGCCGTCCTGCTCGACGAACCCGTTTTTTTCCACCGCCGCCGCGCCGATCAGCTCTACTTCGCCCGCAACCCCATCGGCGGCACGCTCGTCGCCGCGTCCTTCCGCGGCACCCTTGCTACCGTCGACGGCCGACCGCTCGCGGGCGGCCCGGATGCCTGGTTTTCGTTCGCCGACCGCGTCGCATGGATCGCCCGCGCCCACTGGGCTACTGCGCTCGCCGGTCTTTTCGGAGCCGCCATGCTCGGCCTCGCCGCCGCCCGACTCGCCCCGCCCGCCGTCGCGTTTTTTCGCTCCTCCGCGGCCTCCGTCTTTCCTTCCCGCACCGCCTCCACCCGCGGCGCGTTCCTCGTCACCGCCGCCCTCTGCACGCTGGTCTTCACCGCCATCATCACCGGCGGCACGTTCCGTCTCTTCGAGCGCGAGACCTTCGGCAACCAATACGACTATCAGGCGCAGAGTCTCCTCGCCGGCCGGCTCGATCTGCCCGCCGCCGCACGGACCGAGGAATCGTTTATCTTCGAGAGCCGGATCTACATGTATTTCGGTCCCACGCCCGCGCTTCTGCGCCTGCCGTTCGTCGCCGCCGATCTCGCCGTCCACGCCCTCAGCCGCGCCACCATGGTCGCGCTCTACGTGGCGCTGCTCGCCGCCGTCTACGCCCTCCAACTCCACGTCGCCCGCCTTGCGTGCGGCCCGACCCAATCGCCCTCGCGCCGTGCGGTCGTCCTCTTTGCAACCATCGCCGGCCTCGGCACCACGCTCCTCTACCTCGCCAGCCGCGCCTACACCTACCACGAAGCCATCCTCTGCGGCGCGACGTTCGCCCTGTGGAGCGGCTGGTTTTCCCTCCGCTACCTCGCCGCCCCCGCCGGCCGCGCTTGGATCGGCGCCGTGCTCTGCGGCCTGCTCTCCGTCCACGCCCGCCCTCCCTCCGGCCTCTTTGCCCTCACCTTCCTCGGCTGTGTCGCCGGCACAATCACCCTCCGCCGCTGGCTGCACCGCCCTCCGACCGCCCCCGCACTCGTCGCCGTCTGGCGCGCCGCCCGCGCCCCGCTCCTGCCCGCCGTTCTCGCGGGTCTTTCCGTTCTCAGTTTCAACGGCCTCAGCTACCTCAAATTCCGCACGTTCGACGGCGCGCCGCTCAAATACCACGTCCAATACGACGCCCTCCGCGTCGCCGCCATCGACGGCCGCAACTTCCACCTCGCCAACTTCCCCCACAACTTCGACGCCTACGTCTGGCGCCCCGCCTTCGCCTGGCGCGCCAGCTTCCCGTTCTTCATCCACGGCCCCGCCGTCGAAAACCGCGCCTACGCCCGCGCCCGCCTCGACCTCGCCGAGCCCACCCTCGCCTTGCCCTACGCCATGCCCGCCCTGTGCGTGCTGGCCCTCGGCGGCGGCCTCTTCGCCCTCGCGCGCTGGCCCGCGTCGCGCCTGCCGCTGGCCCTGATCGGGCTCGCCGCCGTGCCCATGTCGCTCGCGCTCTGCACCGCCGTCGCCATCTCCCACCGCTACACCGCCGACTTCTGCCCGCCCCTCCTCCTCGCCGCCGCCTTCGGCCTGCAAGGCCTCGAACTCCTCCCGCCCCCGCGCCGCCGCCTCGCACTCCTCCTCCTCGTCGCTTTCGCCGCCGTATCCGCCTTCGTCACGCTCGCCCTCGCCCTCCGCTTCCAGGGCGAACTGGTCTGGGGCGTGTCCGACGACATCCGCGCCCGCTACCAAATGCTTCGCCAAGCCGTCGATTCCGCACTCGGCTTGCCGCGCTCATGACTCCCGACCGCCCGCCGCGCGTCCTCGTCTTCATCGTCGCCTATTTCGCCGAGTCGACGATCCTGCGCGTGCTCGAGCGTATCCCCGCGCTCCCCGGGTTCGAGGTCGAGGTTCTCATCATCGACGACGGCTCGACCGACGCCACCTTCGCCCTTTCCGAGCGCCTCCGCCGCCACGACTCCTACCGCCACCGCCTCACCGTCCTCGCCAACCCCGTCAACCAGGGCTACGGCGGCAACCAGAAGCTGGGCTACCACTACGCCATCGAGCACGGCTTCGACTTCGTCGCCCTCGTCCACGGCGACGGCCAATACGCTCCCGAACTCCTGCCCGACCTCCTCGCCCCGCTCGTCCGCGCCGAAGCCGACGTCGTATTCGGTTCCCGGATGCTCACCCCCGGCGGCGCCCGCCGCGGCGGCATGCCGCTCTACAAGTGGGTCGGCAACCGCCTCCTCACGTGGTATCAAAACCGCGTCCTCGGCGCCCGCCTCAGCGAATTCCACTCCGGCTACAAGGTCGTCTCCGTCCCCCTCCTCCGCCGCCTGCCCTTCGATCTCAACTCGAACGTCTTCCACTTCGACACCGAGATCATCATCCAGTTTCTCCGCGCCCGCGCCCGCATCGTCGAACTGCCCATCCCCACCTTCTACGGCGACGAGATCTGCCGCGTCCCCGGCCTCCGCTACGCCCTCGACGTCGTCAACGCCTCCACCGTCGCCCGCCTCCAGGACTACGGTCTCGTCTACCGCCGCAACTTCGACGTCACCCCGGCCGCCGACGAGAACCGCCACTACCTCGCGAAACTCGACTTCCCCAGCACCCATCGCGTCGCCGTCGCCGAGGTTCCGCCCGGCGCCACCGTCCTCGATGTCGGCTGCGGCCCCGGCCACCTCGTCCCAGCCCTCCGCGCCAAAGGCTGCCGCGTCATCGGCGTCGACCAATTCCGCCCCGCCGCTCCCTCCGTCTTCGACGAGTTCCATGTCAGCGACCTCAACGTCGACCCCTGCCCCCGCCCGCTCGACGACGTCCAGGTCCTATTCGCACTCGATATCATCGAACACCTCCGCTCCCCCGAAGCGTTCTGCGACGAGCTGCGCCGCCGCGCCCAGGCCAACCTCGGCCTCAAGATCGTCATCTCCACCGGCAACGTCGGCTTCGTCGTCACCCGCCTCATGCTCTTTCTCGGGCAATTCAACTACAACAAACGCGGCATCCTCGATCTCACCCACACGCGCCTCTTCACCTTCTCGTCCATGCGCCGCCTGCTCCGCGAAACCGGCTTCGACCTCGAGCGCGAGGTGCCCATCCCCGCCCCGATCCCGCTCGTCGTCAAAAACCCGTTCTGGCAACGCACGCTCATGCGCGCCCAGTCGCTCCTCATGCGCGTCTCCCGCGGCCTCTTCGCCTACCAGATGCTCCTCGTCGTGAAAGCGCGCCCCACGCTGCCCACGCTCCTGCACGCCGCCCGCCGCCACAGCGACCGCAAATCCGCCGACCTCGCGGTCGGCGTCTGAGCCGGCCACCGTAGCCCGAGCCCCGCTTCGCCCGCCGGCGCCGTCGCCATGCCCACCGTCCTCGCGCGCCTCGCCGCCGCCGCGCTGCTCTTCGCCGCTCTCGTCGCCCTCCGCCTCGACGGCGACTGCCCCGCGCTCCCCTCGCCGCTCGCCGTCGACCTCCACCTCGATCCCGCCGCCCCGGTCGTCCCCGGCCGCGCCGACCCGCTCCTCGTCGCCGGCCGCCCCGGCGAAGGCGACTTCCTCGTGCTCCGGTTTCTGGATACGCACACCGCCGAGTTCGTCTACGACAGTTGGGGCTTCCCCGCCACCCGCTCCGCCCCCGTCGCCCTACGCCCCGGCCACCCCCTCCGCCTCCGGCTCGCCGTGCCCGCCCTCGACCAGATCGCCGGCACCTGGACCGCCGAAACCGGCCGCCTCCGCGTCGAATGTGACGACCGCGTCGTCCTCGACGCCGACGTCCACCACTTCGCCCGCCAGCGCGCCGAACTCTGGTTCGGCGAGAATCCCCTCGGCGGCACCGCCTGCGGCTCCGTCCTCCGCGGCCGCCTCGTCCGCCCCGACGGCCGCGACCTCCGCGGCCCCGTCGCCCGCCTCTTCACCCCGGCCGACCGCGCCCGCGACTGGATACGCCGCACCCCGTGGGAACCGCTCGCCCTCGCCGCGCTCGCCCTCGCGCTCGTCTGGCTCGCGCCCGCCGCGC
>JBILLY010000524.1:0-4107 GCA_044375835.1 Opitutaceae bacterium | reverse complement strand
GGTTGAGTTTCTGCGGGAGAAGCCACGCGGTGTCGCCGAGCCAGAAGAACGGCGCGCCGTCGGCTTGTTGGAGATATTGGCCGCCGGCGTGGACGCGGATCGGGCCGGCGGCCCAGGGCGCGGCGGCGGTCGCGGTGAGCACGGAGGCAAAAAACAGCAGGAGGGAACGTAGGGTTTTCATGGTCGGCGGGCGAAAGGATCGGCGAGGGTGCGGGTCATCCGCGCGGCGATCTCGGCGTGGGGCAGCGCAGCGTCGAGGAAGCCGATCACGCAGACGTGCTCGTTCCCGCTCATGCCGCGGATTTCGTATTTCTGTTCCCGGCCCGCGCGGCCGAAGCTGTAGAGATCCATATTATGCATGCCGTTGGGCCGGATCTGGCGATGGTTCTCGTTCGGCGCGTTGTCATCGGGGGTCTTCGCAAGGAAGAGCACGTGTTTCGCCTGCGGGTCGCCGATGTAGAACCACTCGGGGGTGAAGTCTTGAAACTCGCCGCTCGGGATGCGCGTCACGCCATCGGCGCCGACGAAGTAATCAGCGGCGTCCGCCGTGCCGCCCGCGACGGTCTCGAGCAGGAAGCAGTAATCGCCCTTCGAGCGCAGCACCTTCACCGCGATGCGGTCGGCGAAAAACCAATATTGAAACGTGAAGTCCGCGTTCGCGGATTCGAGGATGACGAGGTCGCCCTCCGTGCGATCGCCGACAATCTTGGTGGTCGATCCGCTGTTGCGGCCGGCGTGGCCGAAGTTGCCCACGCTGTTGGGGAAGCCGCGGAAATCGCCGTTGGGACCGGGCGGCATGTAGGAGGCGATCCAATCGTTGCCGGCTGGGTCGATGAAGCTCTTGAAGCCGGAGACGCCGTTGTCCTTTTCAAAATAGACCGTCCCCATGGGCCTCTCGATCTTGTAGCAGCCGACGCCGCCCCACGTGACTGCGCTGAGCCGCACGAGCGCGGCCGAGGTCGGCGCGACGGTGAAGCGGAGGTGATCGAGATTGGCGAGACCCTCGGCGCTGGTGGCCGTGAGCCGGACGACGTTCTTGCCGGCCTTGAGTTGGACCGGTTGGGGCAGGGTCGCGTAAACCCAATCGGTCCAGAACCGGGTCGGCGGAAAAGCAAATGCGGGGTCCGCGATCTCGCCATTGACGCGCAACTCGACGGGCCGGGGGTCGCTCTTGCCGTGAGCGTAGCGCGCGGCAAGCACGTAGCGGCCGGCGGCGGGGGCATCGAAGTTCAATTCGACGAAGCTCCCGACCTTGTTCTCGGTGTCGACGTAGCCCTCGCCGGTGAAGCCGGTGTGCGGGGCGGGATGCTGCGCGATGAAGTTCCAGCAGCTGTGGTGATCGACCTTGCCCTCGAAGAGACCGTCCTCGGCCTCGAGCACGACGATGCGCGGCACTTCGCCCGGCGCGGGATCGCGGAGCTCGGCGACCTTGATATAGTCCACATTGCCGAGGCCGCCGTCGGCGAGGGCGACAAGGCGGATCAGATTCCGGCCTTGCGGAAGATTCACCACGGCGGAGTCCGTGCCGAAGGCGGGCAACACCTTGTTCTGCGGCATCGGCAAAATCGGGCCGTCTTTGCCGTTGAGCCAGAGCTGGCCGGGACGCGGGTCGGGTTTGATGTGCGTGTAGCGCACAGTGACGCGGTGCGGTCCGGCGCGGACGGCGTCGTAGGCGACTTCGATGAAGCTGCCGATTTTGTTCGGTGTATCGACCACGCCCGTGCCCGAATGGGTCGAGTGCGGCTCGTCGGTGAGCATGACGTTGTGCCAGCAACTGTGGCGATCGACCGTGCCCGTGAACTTGCCGGACTCGGCCTCGACGATCAGGGGCGCGGCCGCGGGTTGGGCGAAGGTAAAACCCGAAAAACAGAGCACGGCGGCGAGAACGACGGGAGAGCGATGCGTTTTCATCGGATCGGTCAAGGTGGCCGCGGCGGAGAATTCGATCAGCGCGGTGAAGCGGGACCGCCGGCGGGGGTGCGGCACCGTTCGAGCCGGGCGGCGAAATCGCGGAGGAAATCCTCGCGCCAGACACTGATCGTGCGCGCGCCTTGATGAATACCCTCGGCGGCCTCGGGGGACGGATCGTCCGTCCACCAGTTCGCCCAGCGCGGATCGGGCGAAAGCGCCGCCGCCGGGGCGGGCGGGAAGACGGTGATCTCGCCGCGGCTGCCGTCGAGCGACGGGATATTGCCCGCGATCGTGTAACGATAGACCTTGGCGTCCTTCGGACAGAAACGAAAGCGGACCGAGCCCGCGCCGTCGACGTGCCCGGCGAGACGCTGATTCTCGATCACCATCTCGGCCGCGGGAGCAGCGGGCGGGTTGACTCCGAGCGGCAGCACGAGTTCGAGGATGCCGAAATGCTCCAAGCGATCCGCCGCCGTTGTAATCCGGTTGAACTGCACGAAGGGCCGCGTCCACGCCCGCACATAACGGCCGCCCCAGCCGGGTTGAAACGGCATCTCGGGGTTGCCGCGGAGCAGCCAGCTGAACGTCGGCGTGTCGCCCATTTTCAAGGACGTGCGCTTTTGGCCGTGGAAGATGATCCCGTGCGCGAAGAACTCGCCGAGCGCGCCCCGACCGGCGGCGCGCTTCTCGGCAAAGGCCTCCGCGGAAAAGTCGCCTTGCTGGTGGCCACCCATGAACCAACCGCGATAGGTGGAGTTCGATTCGATCAGCCACAGCGAGGGATGCCGGGCGGCGATGTAATGGTAGGCGTCGGGGCTCCATTTTTTGTTGGGGCCGCCGATGAAATGCACGCGGAGCTTGGGCAGAATATCGGGCGCATCGTGCAGCGCCTGCGCGAGATCCTCGATGCCACCCCAGATCAAGACGTGGAGCGGTCGCGGATCGGCGCGGCGCGCGCACGCGATGATCCAATCCGAACCCTCGGTCGCGCGGCGCACGCCCGCGTAGGGGGCGACCTCCGTCTCGCCCTGCTTGGTGATTGTGCGGAGCAGGGCGGGGGTCGGGTAGCGGTCCGAGTGGCTGCGAAGATTCGGGAAGTCGCGCTCGTAGTGCGCGAGGACCTGGAGGATGTGTTCCTTGCGCCCCGGGCCGTAGGGCGACGAGATTAGCCCTTCCAAGTCCAGCACGTCGGCGTAGAGCAGCACGTGGACGAGCGACTGGAAGTCGTCGAAGTCGGTGCCGCCGATGTCGGTGGAGACGATCACGCGGTGTCGCGTGCCGGCGAGCGCGCCGTCGTCGGCAAAGGCGAACGGCGACGCGACGCCGCCGAGGAACAGCGCGGCGATCACGACCAGACGAAGCAGCGATGGGAGAGTTTTCATGCGGAGTCGCGGCTGTTGGCATTCATTTTGTCGAGCGCCACGGCGAGGAGGATGACGCCGCCCTTGATGACCTGTTGCCAGAAGGGCGAGACGTTGAGCAAAAAGAGCCCGTTGTTGAGCACGCCGATGATGAGGCAGCCGAGCACGGTGCCCCAGATCGAGCCGCGGCCGCCGGAGAGCGACGTGCCCCCGATCACGACCGCGGCGATCGAGTCGAGCTCGTAGCCGAGGCCCGCGTTGGCCTGCGCGGAGTCGAGCCGCGCGGTGACGATGAGGCCCGCGACGCCCGCGAGCGCGCCCGCGAGCGTGTAGACGGCGAGCTTGATGCGCGGGACATTGAGGCCGGTGAGGCGCGCGGCGCGCTCGTTGCCGCCGACCGCATAGATGTGCCGGCCGAACCGCGTGCGGCGCGTCACGACCACAAACACCGCCACCAGCGCGAGCATGATCCAGACCGGCATCGGCGCGCCGAGGAAGGCGCCCGTGCCGATGAAGCCGAAGGTCGGCCCGAGCGACGTGACCGGAAACCCGCCGGTCCACAGCATCGTGAGTCCGCGGGCGATCGAGAGCATGCCGAGCGTCGCCACGAACGGCGGCAGCTGGAAGCGGGTGATCGCGAAACCGTTGAACCACCCGGCCGCGGCGCCGACCGCGAGACCGGCCACGATCGCGCCCGTGACCGTGAACTCGAGCCGCGCGTCCAGGGCGCCGAGCACCACGCCGTTTTTCAGCAACCCCGCGGCGACGGCGCCGGCCAAACCGAGGATGGCGCCGACGGAGAGATCGATGCCGCCGCTCAGAATGACGAGCGTCA
>JBILLY010000729.1:0-3258 GCA_044375835.1 Opitutaceae bacterium | reverse complement strand
AGCGGCGTGCCCGCGGCGACATGGACGACTTTGCTGTAGCGCGGCGACGGCGTCAGCCACGGCAGCGGCGCGTAGGCGATCTTGTCCTTCTCCGGCGCCGGCAGCCGCCGCGCCGACACGACGAGTTCGATCTCCGCGAACAACGTGCTTTCCCATTCGATCAACACCGTCGGCGGCACCGGCAATCCGCCGAAACTCGCCGCAATCTCGCGCGCCGCCGCCCCGTGCTCGGCAAATGGCGTGAGGAACGCCTTCACTTGCACGACGTCGGCCCGCTGCAGTCCAAGGTGGTCGAGCGTGCGCCACAGTCCCGCCATCGTGAGGCGCACCGCCGACGCCAGGTCCGTGCCGCGCTCGGCTTGGCCGGAAATGAAGACCTTGCCGCCGGCCGGCAGGACCGCTGCGCGCGGATCGGCCACGACGACCGCATCGGCCGGCCGACGGCTCACCGCGACCGCCTCGAACGCCACCTGCGCGTCGCCCGTCGCCAACGGCGTGCGCAGCGCCGTCAGGGCCACCGGTCGCGACGAAAATGCCTTCGCCACCGCCGGCGCGACCGTCGCCAACGCCTCCGCCGACGCGGCGTAGGCCGTGAGGCGCACGACCTCCGCGAGGGCGCTGCCGCCCGTGGCCAACACCGCGTCGAGCGCTGCGAGCGCGCGTTCGGCCTCGGTGGCCGCCGGACCACCCGGTGGCGCGGTCACCGGCGCCGTGAAGACCAGCGGCCGGTCCGCCACCCGCACGGACCAAGCCGTTCCCGGGACAGCCGGATTGGACCGTCGGACCGGGTCATCGGCCGGCGCCGGCGCGCCCGCGGCCGGGACGACCGGAAGCAGCCACGCCGACAGGACAACAAGCGACAGGAAGTTTTTCATGCGGAGAAACCGGAGACGTCCGGAAGGGGCCGCTCCGTCGTCACGCTGCCGGCGGAGCGGGGCGCAACCAAGCTCAGAACTGCCCGCGGACGCCCGCGGCGAAGCTCACGCCGGAAGAATTTCAGTCCGTTGAGCGCGACGTCGGTGCGCGGCGCCTCGTCGGTGATGTTGGCGCAATCGAGGAAGAGGCTGTAGCGGCGGCTGACCGCGTATTGCAGCTTCACGTCGAAGGCGAGGCGCTCCTCCGCATAGATGTCGATCGGCGCGAGCGTGCTCTTGTATTTCCGCGCGGTCCAGTTGGCCAGGACGCGCGCGTCCAGCCCACGGTAGCGGAAGTTGACGCCCGCGTTGCCGCTCCGCGGCGCGAGATTGCCCAGTTTGTTGGTCGTCGCGGTCGTGCCGAAGTCGCCCTCGGCCTCGAGGTAGGTGAAATTCGCATACGCCCCCAGCCCCCGCCAGATGCCCGGCAGGAAACTGAACTGCTGCTGGTAGCTGGCCTCGATGCCCTGGATCGTGGCGCCGCCGATGTTGCGCGTCGTCGACAACGTGTAGCCGGCATACTGCCCCTGGCCGTCGATGCCTTCGGGACCGACCGTCGCCGCAAAGGTGCGGAAGTAGTCGCTGATGTTCTTGCGGAAGACACCGAGACTGAAGAGGCCGACCGGCTCGAAATATTTTTCGACGCTGACCTCGAAATTGTCCGACAGGTAGGGCTTCAGGTCGGGATTGCCCATCGAGACCGACAGCGCGTCGAGATTTTCGGTGAGCGTCGGGATCAGGTTGGCGACCGGCGGGCGCGAGATCGATTTGTTGTAGCTCGCGCGGACGAGGACGGACTCGGTCGCGTTGTAGACGAAGTGGACGCCCGGAAACACGTTCCGGTATTCGCCCTTCGAGGTGATCGAACGGGCGAAAGAGCGCTGTGCGCGCACGACGTTGGCCGCGACGACGGCGGGATCGAGGCTCGTGCCCCCGACGCTGTTGCCGCCCCAGCTCGCGGTGGTGTTGCGCACCCACGAGCGGCCGCGCGTCTCCGTCTCCTCGACGCGCAACCCGGCCAGCACGCGGAGCCGGCCGAATTTCGTCGAGGCCTGCGCATAGGCCGCGGCGATCTCCTCGCGGAACTGCACGCGTCCGGCGAGGGTATTGGCGTAGCTGTTGTAGGCGTCGGCCGCCGTCTGCCGGTGGTAGCCGGCCGGCACGTTTTGCGGCGCGGACATGTTGGGGAAAGGGCCGTAGCGCCCGTCGCCCTGCTTGTAGAGCAGGTCGGCGTAGGGCTTCATCGAATCGTCCGCGGTGTTCGGCACGCCGTCCGCGCCGACGAAGGTGTAGATACCA
Source organism: Opitutaceae bacterium (assembly GCA_044375835.1). Taxonomy (GTDB): domain Bacteria; phylum Verrucomicrobiota; class Verrucomicrobiia; order Opitutales; family Opitutaceae; genus ER46. The sequence continues at coordinate 1,045 of JBILLY010000729.1, read as the reverse complement.
AGGTCCGTCCACGGAGTGCGGGTGTCGTCCGCCCACTTGACGCCGGTCTTGAAGACGATCGGCCGCGGGGCTTCGAACCGCTTGGTGAGGTCGGCGCGCAGGCCGTAGAGGTCGTTGCCGGCCTTGTAGGACTGCTTCTGATACGTGGTCATCAGGTAGCTCGCCGGATCGCTGATCGACGGGCCGGCGGTCTGGCGGAAAATCGGATACCACGGATCCCGGCCGCGGCGGTCGATCTCGAAGCCGATGCCCGCGGCCGCCGTGTTGGGCGTGCGCGCCTGCGCGCGGATCCAGCCGGGATAGGAGATGTCGGCGTGCGAGTAGCTCGCGCGCAGCGCCAGCGTCGCGCTCCGGTCGAAGAGCTTGAACTCCGTGCCGCCGATCACCCCGTAGTTGCGCGAGTTCTTGGTGAACGCCGGCGTCGACTCGACCACCGCCACGGAACCCGCGTGCGGCAGAAGCACGGAGTGTTCGTAGGTGCTGTCGGGCGTGAAGTTCGCCGCGGTCGCGGCGGGGTTGCCGATGCCCGGGCGGTAGTAGACCTGGTATTGGTCGTTGGTGTTGAACGAGAACTTCAGGTAGGCGTAGGCATCCGGCGAAATCTTGTAGTCGAGGTTGAGGCCGGAGTTGTGGGCGCGGGCCTTGTAGCCGAAATCGCCGGTGCCGAAGATGCGCGTCAGCGGGTTGGCGCCGGTCGGGTTCAGGTAGGTCTGGGCGAAGTTGTAGAGCACGCCGCCCGGCCCGATCTCATCCTGCGTCGTCGCGGAGACGCGGCGGTTGAAATTGAAGGCGACGCCGAGATTCTTCCGGCCGCCGAAGACATTGAACACGTCCGAATACGCGAGGCTCAGGATGTCCAGGTCGTCGGCGCGATCCTTGAACGGCGTGTCCTTGAAGCCGCGCACGCGCCACATGACGCCGCCGGTGACGGTGATGCGCCGGCCCGGGGCGTCGAACCCGCGGCGCGAGACGAGGTTCACAAATCCGGCGACAGCGTTGGCGTCCTGTTCGGGCTGCGGCGCCTTGATGAGTTCGACTGTCTCGA
>JBILLY010000521.1:0-4120 GCA_044375835.1 Opitutaceae bacterium | reverse complement strand
GATCGTGACGACGGAGACGACCAGCTCGTTGCGGCTCTGCTCGGCCTTCGTGCGCGCCTCGAGCTCGGTCTGGAACGCGCGCACCGATTCCTTGATCTTGTGCACCGTGTCGGCGAACTCGGGCGCGACGCCGTTGATGCGCTTCGCCACGATCTCGTCGCGGGCGCCCTTGTTGGCGACCACCTCGTCGAGGCCCTTCGTGAAGCCCGCCGCCGCCTCCTGCAGTTTCGTGAGCAACGCCTTCTTCGCGTCGTCCTTCAGCGTCGCGTCCAGTTTCTCCAGTTCCGCCTGGTCCTTTTCCATGCGCTGGATCTGGCCGACCGTGACCTTCATCGCGTCGCCCGCCGCCGCGGCCTTCGTCGGATCGGACGTGAGGAGAAACGCGTTCACGAGGCTGGTGCTCTCGAAGAACGCCTTCAGCCCGTTCGAGATCTGGAAAGCCGCGTTCATGTCGCCCTGCGTGCGCGACTGCGCGAGGAGTTGCTGCAGACCGTCCGCGATCACCTTCGACTGGGGCGTGAGCACGTTGGCCTCCAGCGCGGACCGGGCCTTGTTGTTCGCCACCAGCGCGCGGAAGGCGGCGTCGTAGGCCGCGGAGAGTTCCCGGGCTCGCGCGATGAGTTGCGCCCGGTCCGGCTCCTGCATCATTTCGGCGGCGCGATCCAGCTCCGCCGCCAGCGCGCCTTTCGCCTTCTCGACCGCGCCGACGCTCCGCTCCGAACCGGTGGCCAGGAAGTCGTTCACCTCGAGCTTCACCGACTGCATCGCCAGTTCGAGCGTCGCCGCCGTGTAGGTCTCCTGCGCGCTCTCGGCAAACGAACTGAGCCGCCGGCCCGCGCCGCCCAGCGCGACGTAGGTCAGGACGGCGACGATCACGAGCACCGCGGACAGCGCGGCGAAGCCGATCGCGATCCGTTTGCCGACAGTCATGGAGGTGAATTTCATGGCGGGTAGAGGTGGGAAGAAAGAGCGGGCGGTGGTGGGTGGCGGCGGGTCGCGGGCGGCGGACTCAGCCTTCGAACACGAACTTGATCGGGATCGAGACTTTGATCGCGACGGGGTTGCCGTCCTGCTTGGCCGGCTTGAATTTCCACTTCCGCACCGCGGCGATCGCCGGTTTGTCGAAAGCCTCGTTGCTCGACTTCTCGACGGCCGTCTCGGTGACGTCGCCCTTTTCGTCGATGCTGCACTTGATCATCACGAGGCCGGACACGCCTTCGCGCCGCAGCTCGTTCGGGTAGTCCGGCGGGACCGTGCGCACGGGCACGGGCGGCTCGGTTTTCGATTGGGCCCGCACCGGCGCACCGGCCGCGGACAGGGCGATCAGCAGAGAAACGATGGTTTTGTTCATATAGTGGTAAATACGCGTCGGAGAAACGGCACGGCCGCGGATCCACTTAAGTGATTTCGCGCTCTTCCATACGGTAACACCCCCTAGTCCGTCCGGGGTTCTTCGCTCACTCCGATCCGGGAAACCGTCCCGCCGTCTGTTTTCCGTCCGCGGCGCCACGCTCGGGATTTTCCCTACCCGCGCCCGGTCGCCGTCATTGCCATTGCACCGCGCCGCGGCGCCACCTAGCCGTTGCTTCCAAGCGACATGCTGAACGACGTCCAATTGCGCCGGCTCGCCGGTGGTCTCGGCCTCTTCGTCGCCGCGGTCGGCGCGGTGGCGATCTTCGGGTGGCTCGGCGGTATCGACCTGCTCCGTCCGTTGCGCCCGTCCGCGCCGCCGATGAAATTCAACACCGCCCTAGGCCTGCTGCTGGCCGGCGCCTCGCTCTGGCTGCAGCGCCACCGGGAGCCCTCCCGCGCGGGCACCGCCTGCGCCGTCCTCCTTCTGGTGCTCGCCGCTGTCACCGCCGGGCAGCACATGACGGGACTCGATCTGCGGATCGACCAGATCGTCGTGGCTGACCGCGCGGCGTTCGGCGTGGAATCCGCGCCCGGCCGCATGCCGCTGGCCGTCGCGCTCACGCTCGGGCTCGCCGCGGCCGCCCTGCTCGGCCTGCGCGAGACACCCGCGCGCTCGAAGTGGCCGCTTTCCGTCTGGCTCGCCGCCTCCGTCTGCGTCGCCGCGCTCGCCGGGCTCGTCGCCTTCGGCCTCGTCGACCTGCCGGGCTTCCCGCGCGGCTACTTCTTCGAACTCCATGTCGGCACCTGCCTGCTGTTGCTCGGCATCGGCACCCTCGCCGCCCGGCCCCGCGACCGGCTCGTCGTGGTTCTCGCCGGCGCGACCCCGGCCGGCCGCTTCGCGCGGCGCCTTTCCGCCGGCGTTCTCTTCGGCCCGATGCTGCTCGCCACCGGCTTCGCGGTGGCGCTCCGCGCCGGATGGATCGGCCTGCCCGAAGCGACCCTCCTCTTCGCCCTCGCGCTCGTCGTGCTCGGCGCCCTCGTGGCGCTCGCCGCGGTGCGCTTCGCGGTCGGCATCCACGACAGCCGCGACGAGGCCGAGCAGGCCCGGCAGCTCCTCACCGCCCGCTTGCAGGAGCAGGCGGCCCAACTCCAGGAAACCGTGCACCAGCGCACCTCCGAGCTGCGCCAGGCCAACGCCAACCTCCTCCTCGCCGCCGAGTCCAACGCGCTCCTCGCCCTCGTCGCCCAACACAGCACCAACGGCGTCGTCATCTGCGACCCCGACGGCCTCGTCGAATGGTGCAACGCCGCCTACACCCGCCTCACCGGCTACGACCTCGCCGAACTCAAGGGTCGCAAACCCGGCCACATTCTCCAAGGGCCCGAGACCGACCCCGGCGCCGTCGCCCGCCTCCGCGAGGCCGAGAACCGCGGCAACGCCTGCCGGGTCGAGCTCCTGAACCACCACAAATCCGGCACCGCCTTTTGGCAGGTTATCGACCTCCAGCCGGTCCGCGACCGCACCGGCCGCCTCGTCAATTTCATCAGCAACCATTCGGACGTCACCCGCGAGCGCGCCGACCAGTTGCGGCTCCAACATCTGCACGAGCGGCTCGAGCTCGCCACCCGCGCCGCCGCCCTCGGCGTGTGGGAATGGGATGCCGCGAGCCAGCGTTCCACCTGGGACGAGCGCACCCTCGCGCTCTACGGGCTCACTCCGTCCGCCTTCTGCGGTTCCATCGACGAGTGGACCGCGCGCCTCCACCCGCTCGACCGCGCCGCCGCCGTCGGCCGCGTCCGCGCGGTGATCGCCGGCGGGACCCACTACGAGAGCGAGTTCCGCATCGTCCGCGCCGACGACGGCCAGGAGCGCCACCTGCAGTCGCGCGGCATCGCCCAGCGCGATGCGCAGGGCCGCCTCGTCCGCATCGTCGGCACCGAACGCGACATCACCCCCGAGCGCGAATTCACCCAGCGCGTCGAGACCCTCAACGAGCGCCTCCGCCTCGCCCTCCGCTCGTCCCGCTTCGGCGTCTGGGAATACGACATCCTCAGCGGCCAGCGCTTCTGGGACGACCGCGTGCTCGAGTTGTTCGAATACACCCGGCGCGAATTCGAGCGCCCCGACGTGCAGTGGATTGCCCGCGTCCATCCCGACGATCGCGCCGTCACCGAGGAGAATTTCCGCCGCGTCGTCTCCGGCGAGACCGCCGACTACCTCGCCAATTTCCGCGTCGTCCTCCGCGACGGCACCACCGTCCGCCACATCGAGTCGCACGGTTACGTCCAGCGCGACTCGCGCGGGAAACCCATCCGCCTCGTCGGCCTCAGCCGCGATGTCACCGAGCAGAAACAGATGGCCCTCGCCCTCGAACTCGCCGAACAGCGCTGGCAGCTCGCCATCGAGGGCACCAACGACTCCGTCTGGGATTGGGATATTCCCAGCGGCCGGATCTTCCACGACCTGCGCTGGTCCCGCATGCTCGGCTACGCCCCCGGCGAGCTCGACGAGACCGACGCCGGCTGGCGCTCCCTCGTCCACCCCGACGATCTCGCCGAAAACGAAGCCGCCATCCGCGCCCATTTCCGCGGGGAGACGCCGCACTACCAGCACGAACTCCGCCTCCGCGCCCGCGACGGCGCCTGGCGCTGGATTCTCGACCGCGGCAAAGTCGTCCGCCGCGGCGCCGACGGCCAGCCGCTGCGCATGGCCGGCACGCACACCGACATCACCGAGCGCAAGCTGCTCGAGCGCCGGCTCTCGAAG
>JBILLY010000017.1:0-16324 GCA_044375835.1 Opitutaceae bacterium | reverse complement strand
AGGCGGGCGGGCGGGGCGCCGGTGCGCGCGTTTTCGCGGCGCCCCGCGGCGAAGTCCGCGACGCTGTCGAGCACGAGCTCGCGCAGCGCGCCTTCGGCCGGGAGTTGCGCGCCCGCCGGGGGCAGGAGCAGGGCGAGGGGAGCGGGCCGGGCGGCCGCGGCGGTGAGCCGAGCGGCGCCGAGGCCGATCGCGCCGACACAGAGGCCGGCGGTGCAGAGGCCGGCGGTGCAGAGGCAAACGAGTTTGGATTTGTTCATGATCGGTGGGATGCGCCGACCTGAACGCCGTCCGTCCCGGTCGCGTTACGTCGCGGGCGCGGCCGGTGCCTCCGCCGGCAGCAGCGTGCCGATCGCCTCCGCGAGCGCGCGCAGGTCGACCGGTTTGCTCAGGTAGCGGTTCATGCCGGCGGCGAGGCAGCGCTCGCTGTCGCCGCTCATGGCCAGGGCGGTGAGCGCGATGATCGGCACGTGGGCCGTGCGCGGATTCCCGCGGATCCGGCGCGTCGCCTCGATGCCGTCCATGCCCGGCATCTGGATGTCCATCAGCACGACGTCGGGCGCGCGCCGGTCGCACAGGTCGACGGCCTCGGCGCCGTCCTGCGCGAGCAGGACTTCGTGTCCGAGCGCGGTGAGGTATTCGGAGAAGACCTGCTGGTTCATCGTGTGGTCCTCGGCGAGCAACACGCGCCCGCCGCGGCGGCGGGTGCGCGGCGGCGTGGCCGGTGCCGCCGGCGCATGGGCGCGTGCGGGTGCCGTGGACACCTCGCCGATCGGGATCTTCACCGAGAAACGGCTGCCCGCGCCCGGCTCGCTCTGCACCGACACGGTGCCGCCGTGCATCTCGACCATGCGTTTCACGAGCGCCAGCCCGAGGCCCGTCCCCTCGAATCGCCGCGCCAGCCGGCTGTCGATCTGGACGAACGCCTGGAAGAGCTTCGGCATGTCCGCGGAGGTGATGCCGATGCCCGTGTCCCACACCTCGAACACCACGGCGCGCTCCGCCGGGTGCGACACGATGTCGATGCCCACGCTGCCGCCCTCGGGCGTGAATTTCACCGCGTTGCCGAGCAGGTTGACGAGGATCTGCTTCAGGCGCCGCTGGTCGGCGCGCACGAACGAGATCTCGGTGTGCACCGCGAGGCTGACTTTGATCCGCTTGCGGGCGGCGATCTCGCGCAGGACCCGCGTGCTGGCGTGGGCGATGAGCTCCACGTCGACGTCCTCGGGTTCCAGCTGGAGCTTGCCGGCCTCGATCTTCGAGAGGTCGAGGATGTCGTTGATCAGCGCGAGCAGGTGCCGGCTGCTCTCCTCGACGGAGCGCAGCGCGTCCTGCTGGCGGGGCGCGAGCTCGCCGTGGATGCCCTCGAGCAGGCCTTGCGTGAAGCCGAGCACGCCGTTGAGCGGCGTGCGCAGCTCGTGCGACATCGCGGCGAGAAACTCGTCCTTCAGCCGCGCGGCGCGCGACAGGTGGGCGTTGGCCTCGTCGGTCTTGTCCTTCGCGGCCTGCAGCAGTTCCGCCGCGCGGTGCTGCTCCGTGACGTCCTGCTGCACGCCGACGAAGTGCGTGAGCAGGCCGTTCGCGTCGCGCACCGGCGCGACCGTGAGCTGATTCCAGAACGGGGTGCCGTCCTTGCGGAAATTCCGGAGCGTCACGCGGCAGCCCGCGCCGCGGCGCACGGCTTCGCGCAGCTCGCGGCGCGTCTCGTCGCCCGAGTCCGCCCCGCCGAGGAAACGGCAGTTGCGCCCGAGCGCTTCCGCCGCGGTGTAACCGGTCATCCGCTCGAAGGCGGGGTTGACGTAGATCATCGGCCAGTCGGGCGCGAGCGCGTCGACGATCACGATGCCGCCGGGCGCGGCCGCCAGGGCGCGCTCGTGCACGCGGTGCGTGAGCTCGAGCCGGCCTTTCTCGCGGATGCGTTCGTTGAGCTCCAGCAGCACGCGGGAAAGCGTCTCGGTGCGCTCGCGCAGGAGCGTCTCGTGCGCCTGCTGCTGCCGCGCCAGCGCCACGTCCATCGCCGCCCGGTCGAAGGTGCGGCCGACGTGCGCGGCGACGAGCGGGGCCAGTTTCAGCACGACCGCCGTGTGGGCGTTGCGGCCCGGGCCGTAGAGTTCGAAGACCGCGCCGCCCGTATCCGTCCCGGCGGGCAGCACGTAGACGACGCCGAAACCCGCCTGGCGCGCCGCCGCGAGGCGCGAACCGCCCGCCACCTGTTCGTCGAGGTCGATGCAGGCCGCCGCACCGCGCGCGAACGCCCGGCCGGCCGCCGGATCGCGCGCGTCGAGCGGCCCCGCGTCGGCGCAGGCCTGGAGACGGCGGATCGGCCCGTGCCAATCGATATGCCAGAGGTCCGTGGGCTGCAGATCGCTCCGGCCCGCCTCCGCGCGGTAGACGTGCCCGACCGGGCACGCGGTGAATTCGCAGAGCGTCGTGAGGATGCTCAGCAGCGCGGTCTCCGGCTTGGCGGACACTTCCACGTGGTGCGCGATGGCCGCGAGCAGCTCGAGGCCCGCCGCCACCGTCGGCGGCAGCGCTTCGGTTTCCGTGACGGGGGCGGTATCCGGCGGGGGCTTCATGTGGAGATCAGCTCGGCCACGCGGGACGGCGCGCGTTCCGGCGCGGGCTCCGCGGCGGCACCCGGCCGGGTCGCGTCGGGCTCCGCGAGCGGCACCTCGACCATGATCGGCTCCTTGAGATCGGCGATGGCCGCGAAGTTCGCGATCGACTCGAGGGCGACCGGCGAGAGCTCGTGCCCGGCGCCCAGCAGCAGCGTGCCGTCGGCCGCGAGCAGATCCTGGTGCAGCCGCCAGCCGCATTGCAGGGACCCGCGCCGGGCCGCCCGCACCTCGAACCGCGCCGTGCCCGGCCGGCCCTCCTGCCGGCGCAGCCGCTCCAGCGCCGCGAGCACCGCCGGGTCATACCAGCCGGAGCGGGCCGAGAGCTCGCTCCAGGCTTCCTCCGGCGTCAGGTGCTGCTCCAGGCCGATCGAATCGTGCGCGACCTTCAGGATCCGCGCGCCGATCGGCAGGGCATCCCCGCGCGGGGCGTCCGGTTCCTCGCTGCCGTCGTAGCGCGCGTCGTGCCACCGGATGAGGGCGGCGATCTCCGCGAATTGCGGCAGGTGGCTGAGCACCTTGCTGCCGATCTCCGGCACGCGCCGCAGCAGGCCGGCCTCGGCGGGAGTCAACGGCGTGCGCGCGGCCGCCTTGGCCTGCACCGACTCGGGCACGGTCATGTTGCCCACCCGGCACAGCAGCGCCCCGATCTCGATCGACCACGGCCGCCCCAGGCCCAGTTCGTCGGCGAGCGCCGTCGCCCGGTCGCGGACGCGCTGCGCGCGGCCGAACGAGTCCCGGTCGGCCAACGACAGGATGTCGGTCAGCACGGACACGATGCCCGAGGTCGTCGCCTCGAGCGCTTTCCGCTCGTTCACGAGCTGGCGCTAGCGGTTGATGCGCGTCAGCGAGCGGAGCCGCGTGCGCAGTTCGAGCCGGTTGAAGGGCTTCACGATCAATTCGTCCGCTCCCGCGTCGATGCCCTGCAGGAGGGCATCGCGGTCGTCGAGCGCCGTCACGAGGATGATCGGCACTTCCGCCGTGCGCGGATCGGCGCGCAGCACGCGGCAGACGTCGAATCCGTCCATGTCCGGCATCATCACGTCGAGCAACACCACGTCCGGCTGCAGCCGGCGGGCGCATTCGATCGCTTCGCGGCCGTCGGCCGCCTGTTCCGCCCGGTAGCCCTCGGTGACGAGGGCGCTTTCGAGGGCCGCGCGCCCGCGCGGGTCGTCGTCGACGATGAGGATGAGACTGGGGTTTTCCATGGTGACGCCGCGGTCCGGAGAGCGGCGGCGTTTCGGCCATCGGCGCTTCCGGAGCCGACTGCAGGCGAATCCGACGGGTTGCGGAAAACTTCCGCCCCGGTGCGTGGATCCGCCGCGTGCCCCGGCCGGGTTTCGCCCCGGGAGGTTGCGGGGATTGGCGCGGCGGACTCCGGTAAACTGCTCAGGCCGGCTGCGCCGCCGGCCGCGGGCCGCGCGCGATCGGCAACACCGCGAGCGCCGCGATCAGGCACAGCAACCCCGCGCCGATGAAGGCCCACGCGTAGCTGCCCAGCGCCGTGCGCACCGCGCCGGCGGCGAAGGCCGCGAAGGCCGCGCCCATCTGGTGCGCCGCCACCACCCAGCCGAAGACGATGCTCGCCTTTTCCCGGCCGAAAACTTCGCCCGTCAACCGCACGGTCGGCGGCACCGTCGCGATCCAGTCCAGCCCGTAGAACACCGCGAAGACCGCCAGCCCCGCCGCCGGCCCGAGCAACGCCTGCGGCAGAAACAGCAGCGACACCCCGCGCAGCCCGTAGTAACCGAAAAGCAGATACCGGCAGTTCCAGCGGTCGCTCAGCCAGCCCGACACCGTCGTGCCGACCAGATCGAAGAGCCCCATCGCTGCCAGCAGGCCCGCCGCCCGCACTTCCGGGATGCCGCAGTCGAACGCCGCCGCCACCAGGTGCGTGCCGATCAGGCCGTTGGTGCTCGCGCCGCACACGAAAAACGAACCGGCCAGCAGCCAGAAATCCCGCACGCGCACCGCTTCCGCCAGCACCGCCAGAGCGCGCACCGCCGGATTGCCCGCCGCCGCGCGCCGCGCCGCGACCGCCGCGGGATCCTCCGCCGGGCCCGTTTCCCCGTAGGCGCGCAGACCCGCGTCGCTCGGATCGTCGCGCATCCGCCACGCGATCAGCGGCGCCATCGCCAGCGTCGCCGCCGCCACGATGAGCGGTGCCGCCCGCCAGCCGTCGCTCGTCGTCGCGCTCGCCAGCCACGGCAGAAACACCAGCTGCCCCGTCGCCGTGCTCGCCGTCAGCAGGCCCATCACGAGACCGCGCCGGGCCGTGAACCAGCGGTTCGCCACCGCCGCGCCGAGCACCGTGGCCGCGAGCCCGGAGCCTGCGCCGACCACGAAGCCCCACAGCACCACGAACTGCCAGTAGCGCGTCGCCAGCGTCGACAACCCGTAGCCCGCGCTCAGCAGCAACATCGCCGCCACCATGCAGCGCCGGAGCCCGAACCGCTGATACAGCGCCGCCGCAAACGGCCCGATCAGGCCGTAGAGGAGAATGTTGATCGAGACGATCGACGACACCGTCGCGCGGCTCCACTGGAACTCGTTGCCGAGCGGCAACAAAATCACCCCCGGCGCCGCCCGCGCCCCGGCCGCCGCCAGCAGCGTCGCGAAGGTCACCGCCGCCGCGATCCAAGCGTAGTGCAGGCGTGGACGGGCAGCGGACTCGGTGGACATGTCCGGTGACGCTGCCCGTCGCCGCGGTCCGCGCAAGTCGTCGCCCCGCTGTGCCGGTTTGCCGGGTGAGGCACTCTGCCGGTCGTCCCGCGCGGGACCGGCCGTTTTCCCGCCCTGCGGTTCGACCGGTATGTTTCCCGCTGCCGGCGATGGATTTGGGTTTGGATCGCGCCCGATTTCTCCCATCGTCCCCCGCCATGTCCGCACCCCGTCCCGCCCCGGACCGTTTGCGCCGCGAACTGGAAGCGCCCGACACCCTCCGCGCCTTCGGCAGCGGCTGGATCAGCGGCGTGATCGGGCTCGCCCTCGGCGCGGGCGGCCTGCTGCTCGTCCTCTCCCTGCGCGCTCCCGGCGCATTTTCGATGCCGGAGATCACCGCGCTGCACGGCCAGCGGTGGTTTCGTCTCGTGCTGCTCGGCCTGCTCGCCGTCGCATTCGCGTGCTCCGCGCTCAGCCTCGCGCTGCGCCGGGAACGCATTCTCGGCACGCTCGGCCTCGCCGCGACGCTCGTGGCCGCCCTGCTCGGCGGCGCGCGGGCCGACGCGCTCGTGCCGGACCCGACCCCGCTGTTCTTCGGCCTCGATTTCTTCGTCCTCAACGTCCTCTTCACCGGCTTTCTCTTCGTGCCCGTCGAGCGGCTTTTTCCGCGACGCCCGGAGCAGGCGGTCTTCCGCGAGGAGTGGCGCGAGGATATTTTCTACTACCTCGTGAGCAGTCTGCTCGTGCAGCTCATCACGTTCGTCACCTTCGGTCCGGCCAAGGGGATTCTGGCCTTCGCGCCGCTCGGCGGCGTGCGCGCGTGGGTCGGGGACCTGCCGTTTCCCGTGCAGTTCGCGGCGATCATGTTCCTCACCGACTTCGTGCAGTATTGGGTGCACCGCGCCTTCCACCGCGTGCCGTGGCTCTGGCGTTTCCACGCCGTCCACCACTCCGCACGCAGCATGGACTGGATGGCGGGCGCGCGCATGCATTTCCTCGAGATTCTCGCGCTGCGCGCCACGACGGTGATTCCGATGTTCGTGCTCGGTTTCGACGCCGCCGCGATGAACGCCTACATCTTCCTCGTCTACCTCTACTCGACCTTCGTCCACGCCAACCTCGGCTGGCGCTTCCCGGTGGTGGAAAAGTTCCTCGTCACGCCGCGCTTCCACCACTGGCACCACGGCATCGAGCGCGAGGCGATCGACGTGAACTTCGCGATCCACTTCCCGCTGCTCGACCGTCTCTTCGGCACGCACTACCTGCCGGAGGAAAAATGGCCGTCCGGCTACGGCATCGAACACCACCCCGTGCCGCGCGGCTATGTCGAGCAGTTCAAGTATCCGTTTCGCGGCGACAAATAGGCTGCCCGCCCGCCGCGGCGCTCAGCGCTTTTCCTCCATCAGCCCGACGAGATTGCCGTCCGGGTCGCGCACGAAACCGATCCACAGCTCGTGGTCCGGCATCTTGGCCGCGAGTTGCGGCGCGCGCTCGTCCTTGGCGCCGCGTGCCACGATCGCCGCATGCGTCGCCGCGATGTCCGTCACCTTGTAGTAGAGCACCGAGTTCTTCCCCGGTTCGCCGTGGCCCTGCGGCGTCGACAGCATCAACCGCACGTCGCCGGCCGCGAGAAACGCCAGGTTCGGGCCGGCCGCGAAAAGAAAACGCAGGCCGAGCACGTCGCGGTAAAACGTCGTCGCGCGGCCGACGTCGCCGACCGTGAGCGCGATCTGTCCGAGAGCGGGATAGGCGGAGTTCATGGCAAGGGTTAGCGGTGAAGGGGGAGGGCAGGGGAGGGAAGCGCCGCGCGGCTCGGGCCGGGCGTCCCGCACCGCGCTCCCGCACTCTCTGCGCGCCGCCGGCGGGGTGTCGAGCGTGGGCTCTGCCGCTGGGAAGTGGAACCTTTGTCTGGGTTTCCAGAGCGGTCTGCATTGTGCAAGCGGGGTTGGGCGGCTCCCTTCCGCGGCTCCACTTCCCATGACTCCACTCACCTTGTTTCCTTTCGCCGACTACTGGTGGTTCTACACCATCTTTACCGTCGGCGTGCTCGGCCTCCTCGCCCTCGATCTGGGCGTGTTTCATCGCGAAGCCCATACCGTGGGCTTCAAAGAGGCCCTCGGCTGGACCATCGCGTGGACCACGCTCGCGCTGCTGTTCTGTTTCGCGCTCTGGCGTTACGCGGAGTGGAAGCTGCCGCAGGATCCGCGGCTGCTCGCCGCCGGTATCACCGCCGAAGCCGCGACGGGGCTGGCGCGGCAGACGGCCCTCGAATTCCTGACCGGCTACGTCATCGAGCTGTCGCTCTCGGTCGACAACATCTTCGTCTTCATCGTCGTCTTCACGTTCTTCGGCATCCCGCCCCAGTATCAGCACCGCGTGCTGTTCTTCGGCATCCTCGGTGCGCTCGTGTTCCGCGTGCTGTTCATCGCGCTCGGTTCCGTGCTGATGCAGTTCCACTGGGTGATCTGGGTCTTCGGCGGTTTTCTCATCCTGACCGGCCTCAAGATCCTCTTCGCTCCCGAGAAGCCGATGGATCCGGACAAGAATCCTCTGCTCCGGCTGCTGCGGCGCTTCATTCCGATCGTGCCGCGCTTCGAGGGCCAGAAGTTCTTCGTGATGGAAAACGGCGTGCGCCACGGCACCCCGCTGCTCGTCGCCCTCGCTGCGATCGAGTTCAGCGACATCATCTTCGCGGTCGATTCCGTGCCCGCCATCTTCGCGATCACCAAGGAGCCGCTGATTGTTTTCACCTCCAACATCTTCGCCATTCTCGGCCTGCGCTCGATGTTCTTCCTGCTCTCCGGCGTCGTGGACAAGTTCCGCTTCCTCAAATACGGCCTCGGTCTCGTGCTGATCTTCGTGGGCCTCAAGATGGCGTGGCTCAACGACCTCTTCGGCGGCAAGTTCCCCATCACCTGGTCCCTCGGCATCATCGCCGGCCTGCTCGGCGCGTCGATCGCGGTCTCGCTGCTCATCCCGCCGAAGCCGGCGAAACCCGCCGCGCCCGCGGCGTGATGCACCGGCTGGCCGCGCCGCGGCTCACTTCAGCCAGCTCCAGAGAAACTCCACCGCCTCGATGCCGAAAAACGCGATCGCGCCGAAAAACGCGATCGCGGCCAGCGCCATCGCGTGTCCTGCGATCACGAATACGCCGTCGCGCTCCAGCAGCCCGGCGGCGATCAGCATGATGCTCCAGGCCGGAATCGAGTTGCTGAAGGGCACCGGCAGCGGCAGCAGCAGCAACGCCGCCCCGATCGCGATCGGCAGCGCGTGCAGCTGCCGCAGCGGCCCCGTCGCCGTCAGCCACAGCAGCCGCGGCCGCAGCAGCCGCTCGAACGCCAGGATGATCCGCCGCGTCACCGCGAAGACTTTCTTGAAGATCCCCGGCGGCAGCCGCGTATCCAGCAGCCGCTGCGGCAGCCAGGGCTTCGCCCCGCAGGCCAATCGCACGCCGATCAGCCCGATGATGAGCCCGAGCGGCGTCGACAGCCCCGGCAGCGGGATCGGGGTGCAGAAGGGGAGGGCGAGCAGCATCGTGAGCAGCACGTAGCCGCGCCCGTGCAGCAGCCCCAGCACCTCGCGCAGCGTCACCGTCTCCACCTCGAACTCGCGCAGGATCAACTCCAGCTCTTCGCTGAGCTTGCGCGCCTTCGTCGGGTCGGCGGCGGCGATCACCGAAACGCCCGCGCCCGGCGGCGGCACGCCCCGCGGCGCCCCGGCGGCGGACTCGCCCGCGCCGGGCTCAGGTGCCGCGTTTGTTGCCATAGAGCTCGATGTGCAGCCGGTGCGCGTAGCGGTAGCCGCGCGCCTTGCAGAGTTCGCCCAGCCACGTCGACCGCGTGCGCATTTTTTCCAGCGTGGTCGCTTCCGGCATGAGCAGCACCTTGTGGCGCGGGATCTCCCGCTGCAGCGCCGCCAGCATGTGCTCCAACTCCTCCACGTCCTCGGGCCGCGCCACCACGAACTTGAACTGATAGGGATACCGGTCGATCCAGGCCCGCACCGCGTCCGGCTGCCAGCGGGTCGCCTCGTGTTTCTTCCGCCAGGCGAGGTGCTCCGCCGCGTCCGGCGCCGAGTTGAGCAGCTTCGGCGAGAGCGACGCCAGGTCGCACGCGATGCCCTCGGGCGGGACCGTCGCCGCCGTCTCGATGGTGATGTGCCGGCCCGTCTCCTTCAACGCCGCCGCCAGCGCGCGGATGTCCTTCGCGATCATCGGCTCGCCGCCCGTCAGCACCACGTGCCGGGCCTGCGGATACGCCTCCACCGCCGCCACCAGCTGCGCCACCGAGCGCTGCGTGCCCTCGGGATTCCACGACGCATAGGGCGTGTCGCACCACGCGCAGCGCAGGTTGCAGCCGCTCGTCCGCACAAAGACCGACGGCACGCCCGTCAGCTCTCCCTCGCCCTGCAGCGAAAAAAACGTCTCGGAGATCAACATGGCCGGAAATCCCCCGCTCAGGCGCCGCCGCGCCCGCTGTTTCCGACCGCCGCCGGCTTGGCCGGCAGCGGTTCCGCGGACGCATACACCGTCGGATCGGCCAGGCCCGCCCGCGCAAATGCCTCGCGCCGCTCCACGCAAGTGCCGCATTTCCCGCAGTGCACCGCGCCGCCTTTGTAGCACGACCACGTGCGCCCGAGATCGACGCCGCGCCGCGCCGCCTCCGCCGCGATCGCGCCTTTGTCCAGCGCGATGAACGGCCGCAGCAACCGCACGCCCGCATACGTGCCCAGCCGCATCGCGTCGCCCATCGCCTGCATGAACTCCTCGCGGCAATCCGGATAGATCGCGTGGTCGCCCCCGTGCGCCGCGATCACCAATCCCTCCGCCCCCACGCTCTCCGCGAAGCCGCACGCGATCGACAGCATGATCGCGTTCCGGAACGGCACCACCGTCTGTTTCATGTTCTCCGCCTCGTAGTGGCCCTCGGGGATCTCGCCGCCGCTCTTCAGCAGATCCGAGGCGAACAGCCGGTTCACGAAGTCCAGCGCGATCACCTCGTGCCGCACGCCCACCGCCGCCGCGTGCTCCGCCGCAAACGGGATTTCCCGGTGGTTGTGTTTCGCGCCGTAGTCGAAACTCACCGCCGCCGCCACGGCGTGCTCCGCCCGCGCCCAATGGAGCGCGGTCACGGAATCCATCCCGCCGGAACACAGCACGACGACTTTCATGCCGCCGAGCATGCCCACAAACCCGCCGAAAAAGACACAAAAGAAAACCACCCCGCCGTCTCGCGCCCGACTCGCCGTCCCGCTCCCGATGCGTCCCTGCACCGCCGCCCGGGCGCCCGTGACAGCGCCTGTGCCGCGCCGCCTCGCCGACCGCCCCCCGCAGCCCGCTCTCCCGCCCCGGGCCCCGCCACTCCTCCCATCGCGCCGCGCGACCCCGCGTCACCCCGCGTCCGGCGGCCCTCCCTCGCCGCCGCTCCACCCGCTTCGCCTGCCGTCCGCCCGCCCGTTCCTTCGTTCCTCCACGCCGTGCGAGCCCGGCGATTTCTTTTTGCGCCGCCTGCGCCTTTTTGCGGCCATCTCACCGTCCGCCGCCGTCCGCCGCACCATCGCTTTGCGCCTCGCCTCGCCGTTCCGGTCGCCCCGCCGCGCCGCCACCCGCCGCCAATCTCCCACCCACCTTCGCCCTTGCCCGTCCTTTCCGCCGCTTCTTTCCGCCCATGCTGATTCTCCACGATCCCCGCTGCGCCGATTACGGCTCCCCGATGCGCCCCGAGCAGCCCGCCCGCGTCATCCGCTCCGCCGCGCACCTCCGCTCCGCGCACCCCGACTGGACTTGGCGCGAACCCGACGCCGCCCTCGTCACCGACGAGGTTCTCCTGCTCGCCCATACCCCGGCGCACCTCCGCCGCCTCGGCGTCGGGCGTGATTTCGATGCGGATACGCCGTTCTTCGAAGGCATCGGCGACCACGCCCGCCGCGCCGTCGCCGCCGCCCTCGGCGCCGCCCGCCATGCGCTCGCACCGCGCGATACCTCCCGCGCGCCCGAGCCCGCCTTCTCCCTCATGCGCCCGCCCGGCCACCACGCCACTGCCGAAAAAGCCATGGGCTTCTGCTACCTCAACCAGATCGCGCTCGCCGCCCTCTACGCCCGCACCCGCCTCGGCGCCGCCCGCGTCGCCGTCTGGGATTTCGACGCCCACCACGGCAACGGCACCGAGGCCATTCTCCATCCCGCCACCGCCTCGGGCCCCCACGCCGGCGCGTTTTTCTTCGCCTCCATCCACCAGCACCCGTGCTACCCCGGCACCGGCACCCGCGACCTCGGCCCGCTCACCCGCAACTGGCCCGTGCCGCCCCGCGCGCCCCGCGCCGACCACCTCGCCGCCCTCCGCGCCTCGCTCGACGCCATCGTCGCCTTCGCCCCCGACTTGATTCTCGTTTCCGCCGGCTTCGACGCCTACGCCCGCGATCCCATCACCCAGATGACCCTCGAAACCGAGGATTTCGCCCAACTCGGCCGCTGGCTCGCCGCCGCCCGCCACCCCGCCACCGGCCGCCCCATCCCCGCCGCCGCCCTGCTCGAGGGCGGTTACCACTCGGACCTCCCTTTGCTGATTGATGCTTTTCTCTCGGCGTGGAACATCCCCGGCTAGTTTTCGCATGATTTCGCGCTTCCTCCCGTCGCCGCTCCGCCGTTTTCTCGGCGTAAAAGTGACCGCCCGACCGCCTTCCTACCTTCTGCTCGACCAGCCCGGCTCGCTCGGTCCGTTGCTCGCCGCCCTGGAGAGAGTCGACGAAGTCGCCCTCGATACCGAGGCCGACAACATGTATCACTACAAGACGCGGGTCTGCCTCCTCCAATTTCTGGTCGACGGCGAAGTCTACCTCGTCGACGTCCTCGCCCCCGGCCTCGACCTGGGCCCGCTCTGGACCGCTCTCGCCCGCAAGCACCTCGTGATGCACGGCAGCGATTTCGACCTGCGCCTGCTCCACGACCTCTGCCGGTTCAGCCCGCACAGCCTCTTCGACACCATGCTCGCGGCCCAACTCCTGGGCCTCCAGCGCATCGGCCTCGCCTCGCTGCTCGAGCAGCACTTCGGCGTCGCCCTCGACAAGGACGGCCAGAAGGCCAACTGGTCCAAGCGCCCCATCACGCCGAAGCTGCTCAACTACGCCGCCCTCGACGTCTGGCACCTGCCCGCCCTGCGCGACATCCTCCGCCGCGACCTCAAGAAACTCGGCCGCCTCGACTGGCTCGAGCAACAATGCCGCGCCCAGCTCGCCTCCGGCGCCACCGGTTTCGCCCCCGCCACGGAAAACGACTGGCGCATCGGCCGCAGCGAACGCCTCCGCGGCCCCGGCCTCGGCGTCCTCCACGCCGTCTGGCATTGGCGCGAAGCCCAGGCCCAGCGCCTCGACACCCCGCCCTTCAAGGTCTGCGGCAACACCCTCCTCCTCAAAATCGCCGAGACCGCCGAATCCGGCGCCTCCGAGTCCGCCATCCTCGGCGACGTCCACCTCGGCAAACGCCACGACCGCATCTTCCCGTCGCTCGCCGCCGCCGTCCGTGCCGGTGTCGCCCGCGACCCCCGTTCCCTCCCGCGCCGTCCCGGCCGCGACCCTAGCCATATTTCGCTCACCCAGGCCGAGATCGAGCTCCAGGACCGCATCCGCGGCGACCGCGATCGCGTCGCCCAGACCCTCGCCATCGAGCCCACGCTCATCGCCAACCGCTCCCAGCTCGCCCAGATCGCCCGCGCCCCCCGCAAACTCGGCGACATCCTCCTCCCCTGGCAGGCCGACCTCCTGCGCGACGAGCCCTCGCTCAAAACCTGACCCGTCCGTTCACGTTTTCCCTCGTCCGCCCCGGCGGTCTTCGCTCCCCACCCCGGCCCGATTTCCCGCCGCCCGCCTTCGCCTTCATCGTTTGCCCTGATTCCGCTCCCGCCTGCCGATCCCGACACTTGCGAAACTTCCTCCGCCCTCCCAGCGTCCTCCTCCCCCGCTCCCCATGAAATCCAAGCTCCCGCTGGCCGCCACCCTCGCCCTCGTCGTCCTCACCTCCGGTTGCGCCACCCGCAACACCGGCAGCGGCGGCAAGGAAACCACCCTCCTCGGCGGCGCCATCACCTACTCCAAGGACTCTTTCCAGCCCACGACTCCCGCGACGGTCGACGCCGACACCTCCAAGATCATCGGCAAGAACGGCCCCTCCGGCAGCAAGACCACGCTCCTCTGGGGCTTGATCACCCTCCGCGACTACTGAGTCGCCCCCGGCCCGCGCGCCCGTCGTCGTTCCCCCGACCACCCCGCGCGCCCACGCCCGCCGGCCAGCGCCGCAAAACCGTCCGCCGCTCCCTCCCCGGAGCGGCGTTTTTGTTGCCCCGCCTGCCGCGCCCCCCGCACCCTCCGCGCCGCCATGCCCGACCGCGCCTCCGCCGCCCCGCCCGGCACCGATGCCAACATCGCGCGCCACCTCGCCCGCATGGCCGCCGCGCACCCCGATCGCGCCGCCCTGAAAATCCCCCGCGGCCGCACCCCCGCCGGCGATATCGACTACCTGAGCCTCACCTTCGCCGAACTCGACGCCGAGGTCGCCGCCTGGTCCGCCCGCCTCGCCGCCGCCGGCGTTCGCCCCGGCGACCGCACCCTCGTGATGGTGAAGCAGGGCCTCCCGCTCATCGCCTCCGTCTTCGCCCTCTTTCGCTCCGGCGCCGTGCCCGTCGTCATCGACCCCGGCATGGGCCTGAAAAACTTCCTCGCCTGCGTCGCCCGCTCCCGCCCCCGCGCCCTCCTCGGCATCCCGCTCGCCCAACTCATCGGCCGCCTCTTCCGCCCGTCCTTCCGCACCGTCGCCGTCCGCGTCTCCGCCCCCTCCGCCCTCACCGCCCGCCTGACTTCCGGCTCTCAGCTCTCGGCTCTCAGCTCTCAGCTCTCGCGACCTGCCGTCGCGAGTCTCCCCGCCGACCTCGCCGCCGTGTTGTTCACCTCCGGCTCCACCGGCGCCCCCAAGGGCGTCTGCTACGAGCACGGCATGTTCGATGCCCAGGTCCGTCTCATCCGCGACACCTACGGCATCACGCCCGGCGAAATCGACCTGCCGCTGCTCCCCATCTTCGCCCTCTTCAACCCCGCCCTCGGCATGACCACCATCGTGCCCGAGCTCGACCCCCGCCGCCCCGCCGCCCTCGACCCCGCCAAGATCGTCCAAGCGATCAACCAGGAGCGCGTCACCAACTCCTTCGGCTCCCCCACGCTCTGGCGCAAAATCGGCGACCACTGCCGCCGCCACAGCCTCACGCTCCCCACGCTCCGCCGCGTCCTCTGCGCCGGCGCCCCCGTCCCCGCCGACCTCTGGCGCCACTCCCGCGAATTCCTGCCCGCCGGCCGCCTCCACAGCCCCTACGGCGCCACCGAGTCCCTCCCGGTCGCCACCATCTCGTCCGACGAGATCGTCTCCGACTCCGTCGCCGGCGCCTGCGTCGGCCGCCCCGTCCCGGGCATGACCGTCAAAGTCATCGCGCTCACCGACGCCCCGCTCGCAACCCTCGCCGCCGCCCGCGAACTCCCCCCCGGCGAGATCGGCGAGATCATCGTCGCCGGCCCCGTCGTCACCAAGTGTTACGACGCCCTCCCCGCAGCCACCGCCCTCGCGAAGATCCCCGACTCCTCCTACGCGTCCCCATCGCCCGCGCCCGCCGCCCCGTCCGCTCTTCCCACCGCGCCCGTCCCGTCGCCCGCGGCCCTTGTCCCTTGTTCCTTGCCCCTTGCTCCTTCCGCGTCGCCCCCCGGCGGCGCGGTCTGGCATCGCCTCGGCGACTGCGGCTACCTCGACGCCGCCGGCCGCCTCTGGTTCTGCGGCCGCAAAGCCGAGCGCGTCGAGACCTCCGCCGGCCTGCTCCACACCGAACCCTGCGAGCAGGTCTTCCGCGCCCATCCCCGCGCCGCCCGCTGCGCCCTGATCGGCCTCGGCACCCGCCCCGACCAACGCCCCGCGCTCGTCGTCGAAACCAAAATCAAAAACGCCGCCGACGCCCGCACGCTCGTCCGCGAACTCCGCGCCCTCGCCCTCGCGCATCCCCACACGGCCGCGCTCACGACCTTCTTCTTCCGCGAGAAATTCCCCGTCGACGTCCGTCACAACGCCAAGATCCACCGCCTCACCCTCGCCCGCTGGGCCGCCACCGCCCGCGGTCACGTCGCCGACTCTACCTAGCGCGGCTGCCTCCGCCGCACTTTTTCCCCGAGTCGCCGCCCCGACGCGCGGATCCGGGCGCCTTGGGGTCATCGCGCGAGGACGGATTTTTCCGCCACCGCCCGCAGAAATGATTTTCCCCGGATTTCTTCCGTGTGTTCCGTGTGTTCCGTGGGCTCCTCTTCCGTTCTCGTCACCGGCGGCACCGGCTTTCTCGGCCGCCGCCTCGTCGTGCGCCTGCTCGACGCCGGGCGCCCGGTGACAGTCCTCGCCCGCCGCCCCGATCCCGCGCTCGCCGCCCGCGGCGCGCGTTTTGTCGCCGCCTCGCTCGACGCCCCCCCCGCGGTCGCGGCCGCCTGTGCCGACATCGGCACCATTTTCCATGTCGCCGCCAAAGTCGGCGTCTGGGGCCGCTACGACGATTTCTTCCGCACCAACGTCCTCGGCACCCGCGCCCTCCTCGACGGTGCGCGCCGCCACGGCGTCCGCACCTTCGTCCACACCAGCACCCCCAGCGTCGTCTACAACGGCCGCTCTCTCGCCGGCGCCGACGAATCCCTCCCGCTCACCACGGCCTGTCCCAGCCCGTATCCGCTCACCAAGGCTATCGCCGAACGCGAAGTCCTCGCCGCCGATTCCCCCGGCCTCCGCACCGTCGCCCTCCGCCCGCACCTCATCTGGGGCGTCGGCGATCCGCACCTCGTGCCCCGCGTGCTCGCCCGCGCCCGCGCCGGCCGCCTCCGCATCGTCGGCGACGGCACCAACCGCGTCGACATGGTCCACGTCGACAACGCCGTCGACGCCCACCTCGCCGCCGAGCGCGCCCTCGCGTCCGTCCCATCGCCCCTCGCCTCTGACCCATCGCCCGCCGCGCGGCCGGGCGCCGCCGGCCGCGCCTACTTCATCA
>JBILLY010000520.1:0-4121 GCA_044375835.1 Opitutaceae bacterium | reverse complement strand
TCGAGACACCCGGCGCCCTCAACGCCGCCCAACTCCGCACGCTCCGGGACGCCGCCGCCACCACCGGCGCCCGCGTCCGCCTCGGCTACAACCACCGCTACCACCCCGCGCTCCAGAAGGCCCGCGCTCTGATCGACGCCGGCACGCTCGGCCCGCTCATGTTCCTGCGCGCGCGCTACGGCCACGGCGGCCGCCGCGGCTACGACCGCGAATGGCGCGCCGATCCCGCCCTCTCCGGCGGCGGCGAACTCATCGACCAGGGCGTCCACCTGATCGATCTCGCCGGCTGGTTCCTCGGCGACTTCCCGACCGTCGACGGCCACGCCGCCACCTATTTCTGGGACATGAAGGTCGACGACAACGCCTTCCTCTCCCTCCGCACCGCCGCCGGCCAGACCGCCTGGCTGCACGTCAGCTGCACCGAGTGGAAAAACCTCTTCTCCCTCGAGCTCTACGGCCGCGACGCCAAGCTCGCCCTGGACGGCCTCGGCGGCAGCTACGGGGTCGAAAAGATCACCCTCTACAAGATGCTGCCCGAGATGGGCCCGCCCGACACCACCACCTGGGAATTCCCCCGCGGCGACGAGTCCTGGGCCGTCGAAACGCGCGCCTGGGTCGACGACATTTGCCTCGGCCGCGAACCCGCCCCCGGCCTCGCCGAGGGCATCCGCACCCTCGAGATCGTCGAGGAGATTTACCGCCGCAGCGGCTTCCCCGTCAGCATGGCGGGTCTCTGACCCTCGGTTGTCATCCCGCCGACGCCCTCCGCGACCGGGCGAAGCCATCCCCACCTTCCACCGCACCGCCGCCCGGTTTCTTCTTTCCTCCTGCTTCTCCTTTCTTCTTTTCCGCCATGATCATCACCCGCTCTCCCCTGCGCGTCTCCCTTGGCGGCGGCGGCACCGACCTCCCGTCCTACTACCGCGAATACGGCGGTTTCCTCGTCGCCGCGGCCATCGACAAATACGTCTACATCACGCAGCACCGCACCTTCCAGCCGGGCATCATCGTCAAATACTCCAAGCTCGAGCGCGCCCAGTCCGTCGGCGAGATCGAGCACCCCATCGTCCGCGAGGCCCTCAAGCTCACCGGCGTCACCGATCCCCACCTCGAACTCACCTCGATGGCCGATATCCCCGGCGGCACCGGCCTCGGCTCCAGCGGCAGCTTCACCACCGCGTTGCTCAAGGCGCTGCATACCTCGAAGAAGAACCTCGTTTCCCCCGCCGAACTCGCCGAGCAGGCCTGCGACATCGAGCTCAACAAGCTCGGCGAACCCATCGGCAAACAGGACCAGTATATCGCCGCCATCGGCGGCATCACCGCGTTCACGTTTCACAAAGACGGCCGCGTCGAATACCGCCCCTGCAGCATCTCCGAGGAGACGCTCTTCAACCTCGAGGACAACCTGCTGCTCTTCTTCACCGGCTACAGCCGCAGCGCCTCCGCGATCCTCAAGGACCAGAACGACCGCTCGAAGCAGCACGACCAGGCGATGCTCGACAATCTGCACTTCACGAAAGAACTCGGCTACAAATCCCTCGAGACACTCGAGAGCGGCAACCTCGACGAGTTCGCGCGCCTGATGGACGTGCACTGGCAGCGCAAGAAGGCCCGCAGCTCCGGCATGAGCAACGCGCACATCAACGAGTGGTATGACCACGCGATGGCCAACGGCGCGCTCGGCGGCAAGCTGATCGGCGCCGGCGGCGGCGGCTTTTTGATGTTCTACGCCGGCGACAAGAAAAAGCTCCGCCACGCGATGCGCGAAAAAGGCCTCCAGGAAGTCCGCTTCCGCTTCGACTTCGAAGGCAGCAAAGTCGTCGCGCAGAACTGACGCGGCGGAAAGGCGAAAGTCGGAAATCGAAAGGTGAAAACCGAGCTCGAAGGACGCACATTGGAGTTCGCGATTCGCATCGCGTCGTTTGTCGACCTGTTGCCCCGCACCACCTCCGGGTGGACACTTGGGCGCCAGCTTCTCAAGTCCGCCACCTCCGTCGGAGCCAACTACCGAGAAGCAGGGCGCGCCGAATCCAAGGAGGACTTCATCCACAAAGTCGCGATTGCGGAGAAAGAGGCGTCCGAAACCGAATACTGGCTGCTGATTTGCCAACGCACATTCCCGGATCGCCCTGAAATCCCCGCGCTGCTCGACGAATCCAAACAGCTCCTCGCCATCCTCACCGCTATCGGTCGCAACGCCAAAAAACGTCCATGAGTCAGCCTTTCGCCTTTCGCCTTTCGCCTTCCGACTTGCCGGTGGCTTTGCTGGCCGGCGGCATGGCCACCCGCCTCCGCCCCATCACCGAGAAAATCCCCAAACTCCTCGTCGAGGTCGCGGGCGAGCCGTTCTTTTCCCACCAGCTCCGCCTGCTCCGCGCCGCCGGCCTCACCAAGATCGTCCTCTGCGTCGGCTACCTCGGCCAGCAGATCGTCGACCTCTACGGCGACGGCGCCAAGTGGGGCGTCCAGATCGAATACTCCTTCGACGGCCCCAAGCTCCTCGGCACCGGCGGCGCCCTCATCCAGGCCCTGCCCAAGCTCGGCGACGCCTTCTACGTCCTCTACGGCGACAGCTACCTGCCCGTCGACTATCACGCCGTCGGCGACTTCTTCCTCCGCTCCGGCCAGCTCGGGCTCATGACCGTCTACGAAAACCACGGCCGCTACGACACCAGCAACGTCGAGTTCGCCGGCGGCCGCCTGCTCCGCTACGACAAGAAGAACAAGACGCCCGCGATGCACCACATCGACTACGGCCTCGGCGTCTTCCGCGCCGCCGCCTTCGACGGTTTTCCGCGCGATGCGGTCGTCGACCTCGCCGCCGTCCAGACCCAGCTCTGCCAGCAGGGCCAACTCGCCGGCTACGAAATGAAAGAGCGCTTCTACGAGATCGGTTCCCACGAAGGCCTCGCCGAACTCGACGCCCTCCTCCGCCCCCGCGCCTAGCTGCTCTCGCCTTCCGCCTTCCGCCTTCCACCTTCCACCTTTCGCCTTTCGCCATCAGCCTTCCACCTTCCGCCTTTCGCCATCCGTCCGCCTTCCAACCTCCGCCTTTTCCGCCCGCCCTCAGCCTCCGTTCCGCCCTCCGGTTTCTTCTTTCTACTTTCCCAAGTTTCTTCTTTGTCCGCCCCCATGTCCTATTCCGTCCAGCACCTCCAGGAGACCGTCGACATCATCGCCAAGATCAACCCCGACGACTGCGAAAAGTGCGTCGCCGAACTCGTGGCCGTGCGCGCCCGCGGCGGCCGCCTGTTCATCCTCGGCGTCGGCGGCAGCGCCGCCAACGCCTCGCACGCCGTGAACGATTTCCGCAAAATCGCCGGCATCGAGTGCTACGCCCCCACCGACAACGTCTCCGAGCTCACCGCCCGCACCAACGACGAGGGCTGGGCCTCCGTCTTCGTCGAGTGGCTCCGCGGCTCCCGCCTCAACGCCAAGGACGCCCTGCTCGTCTTCTCCGTCGGCGGCGGCAACCTCGAGAAAAACGTCTCCCCCAATCTCGTCCTCGCCCTCAAGCACGCCAAGGAGATCGGCGCCGCCGTCATCGCCATCGTCGGCAAAGACGGCGGTTACGCCGCCAAGGTCGCCAACGCCTGCGTCATCGTCCCCACCGTCAATCCCGCCAACATCACGCCCCACAGCGAAGCCTTCCAAGGCGTCCTCTGGCACCTCTTCGTCTCCCACCCGCTGGTGAAACAAAACCAGACCAAGTGGGAAAGCGTCGTCGCCAAGCCGTGACGTCGGCGTGAGGCATGGCCGGCAGTTTCCGAAAGCTACTTGTCTGGCAACGCAGCAAGGCGCCGGCCGTAGCCGTTTGCCGCCTGACCGGGACGGCGCCGCTTGATCGCGATTTCGGTCTGCGCGACCAGCTTCGCCGCGCCGCTGTCAGCGTTTGCAGCAACATCGCCGAGGGTGAGTCGCGCCAAACCGACAAAGAATCCGCCCAATTTTTCTTCGTCGGGAAAGGGTCTCTCGCCGAGGTCTCGGCCCAGCTCGAAATCGCCTCGGAAGTCCACCTCCTTGATTCCGCCGCTGTCGCCGGACTGTTGGCCGAATGCGAGGAGATCGGCGCCATGCTCCAGTCCCTCATCAACCACCGCCGCCGCTGACCGCCGGGC
>JBILLY010000855.1:0-2820 GCA_044375835.1 Opitutaceae bacterium | reverse complement strand
GACCTCGGCATCACCAAGGTCCACCTCGGCTGGTTCCTCACGATGCACGGCCTGCTCTACGGCGTGTCGCGCTTCGTCAACGGCATGTGGGCGGACCGCGCCAACGCGCGCTACTTCATGGTCGCGGGCCTGATGCTCTCGGTCGGCGCCAACGTCTTCTTCGGATTCGGCTCGGAGGTGCTCTGGCTCGGCGTGGCGTGGATGATCAACGGCTGGGTCCAGGGCATGGGTTTCCCGCCGTGCTGCCGGCTGATGACGCACTGGTTCCCGCCGCACCAGCTCGCGACCAAGATGTCCATCTGGAACACGTCGCACTCCATCGGCGCGTGGGCGACGCTCGCGTTTTGCGGTTTCGTGGCGGAGCGGTTCGGCTGGCGCTGGTGTTTTTTCGGGCCGGCCGTGCTCTGCACGATCGTGGGTTTCGTGCTGTTCGTGATGCTGCGCGACACGCCCAGCTCCGTCGGTCTGCCCGAGATCAAGGTCGAAGGCACGGCCGACACCCACGGCGAGGACAAGAATTCCGCCGACTACAAAGCGTTCGTGCGCCGGCACGTCTTCGGCAATCCCGCGCTGTGGTGGATCTCGCTGGCCAACTTCTTCGTCTACATCCTGCGCTTCGCGGTGCTCGACTGGGGCCCGACGCTGCTGAAGGAGTGGAAAGGCTTCACGCTGCAGCACGCGAGCTGGGTGGTGATCGGCTTCGAGGTCGCGGGGATCGCGGGCATGTTGCTCGCCGGGTGGGTGACCGACCGGTTCTTCGGCGGCCGCGGCCCGCGCACCTGCGTGTTCTGCATGATCGGCGCGGGCGCTTCGCTGTTCGCGTTCTGGAAACTCGGCCAGTCGGCGGCCGCCGAGATCGTGTTTCTCGGGCTGGCGGGCTTCTTCATCTACGGACCGCAGGCGTTGATCGGGATCGCCGCGGCCAACCTCGCGACGAAGCGCGCCGCGGCGACCGCGGCCGGCTTCACCGGCCTCTTCGGCTATGCCAGCACGCTCGTCTCGGGCGTCGGGCTGGGCTGGATGGTCCAGAAGCACGGCTGGGATGCGGCGTTCGGCGGCCTGCTCGCCATGGGGGCGTGCGGGTTGGTCTGCTTCCTTCTCGCTTGGCCGGCCAAGGCGCATGGCTATGCAGAGGCCGAGCCGGCGAAGTAACGGCCCACCGACGCGCGTGATCTCCATTTTCAAACCCGCCCCGCCCCGCCCGGAACTGCCGGTCGACCGCATCGACCCGGAATACCGCCGCCTGCGCTGGCAGGTCTTCGCCGGCATTTTCGTCGGCTACGCCGCGTATTACCTCGTGCGGAGCAATTTCTCGCTCGCCCTGCCGGCGATCCTGAAGGCGCACCCGGAGTATTCGAAGGCGCAGCTCGGCTCGGCGATGACCGCGCTGGCGATGGCCTACGGGCTGTCGAAGTTCATCATGGGCTCGGTCTCCGACCGCAGCAACCCGCGCTGGTTCATGTCCATCGGCCTGCTGCTCACCGCCGGCACGACCGCGCTCTTCGGGCTGTGGCCGGCGGTCTACGGTTCGCTCACGCTGATCATCGGGCTGCAGTTCATGAACGGCTGGTTCAACGGCATGGGCTGGCCGCCGTCGGGCAAGACGATGGTGCACTGGTGGAGCACCAAGGAGCGCGGCCTGACCGTCGGCGTGTGGAACGTCGCGCACAACGTCGGCGGCGCCGGCATCGCGTGGATCGCGGTGCACAGCGTGGCCTGGTGCAACGACTGGGGCGCGACCTTCTACGCCAACGCCGCGGTCGCGGCCTGCGTCGCGGTCTTCATCATGGTGACGCTGCGCGACACGCCGCAGAGCTGCGGGCTGCCCCCGATCGAGCGTTACAAGAACGACTACCCGCCGGACTACACGGAAGGCCACGAGCGCACGCTGTCGTTCAAAGAGATATTCCTCGGCTACGTGCTGAACAACCGCCTGCTCTGGTTCATCGCGATCGCCAACGCCTTCGTCTACTTCGTGCGCTACGGCGTGCTGAACTGGATCCCGACCTACCTGCAGCTCTCGAAGGGATTCAATTTCAAGGAGGCCGGCTTCGCCTACACCGCCTTCGAACTCGCCGGCATCCCGGGCACGATCCTCTGCGGCGTGATTTCCGACAAAATCTTCAAAGGCCGCCGTGCGCCGGCGACGATCCTCTTCGTCGCGCTGACGCTCGTCGGCGTGGTCGTCTACTGGCTCAACGGCCAAGGGCCGCTCTGGATCGACATCGCCGCGCTGATCGGGATCGGATTTTTCATCTACGGCCCGATCATGCTGATCGGCCTGCACGCGCTCGACCTCGTGCCGAAGAAAGCCGCGGGCACGGCCGCGGGCTTCACCGGATTCTTCGGCTATGTCTTCGGCTCCGCGATCGCCGGCACGGGCGTGGGCTGGATCTGGGACCACTGGGGCACGGGCGCGGTGTTCGTGACCATGATCGTGTGCTGCGTGCTCACGATGGGGTTCAGCGCGCTCACGTTGGGCCACCGCGCCACCAGTGCCGCGAAGTGAGCATCATTCCTTTCCCATGAAAGCTCTCCTTTGTCTGGTTCTCGCCGCCGGTTCGCTCGCGCGCGCGGCCGATCCCCTCGTCATCGCGCACCGCGGCGCCAGCGCCTACCTGCCCGAGCACACGCTCGAGGCCAAGGCCCTCGCGCATGCGCAGGGCGCCGACTACCTCGAGCAGGATCTCGTGCTCGCCAAGGACAACGTGCCGGTGGTGCTGCACGACATCCACGTCGATACCACGACGGACGTCGCGAAGAAGTTTCCCGACCGCAAGCGCGCCGACGGCCGCTTCTACGCGCTCGATTTCACGGTCG